>DATHBC010000001.1:0-2773 GCA_035296345.1 Pyrinomonadaceae bacterium
CCCCATTTCTTGATCCGCGAATCGCCGAATATGCCGCGTCTCTGCCGCTTGAATATAAGTTGAAGGGCAACAAAGGAAAATATATTTTGAAAAAAGCGGTAGAAGATTTATTGCCGAAAACAATTTTGCGGCGTCCGAAAAAAGGTTTCGGCATTCCGATTGCCGAGTGGCTCAAAAATCGTCTGAATCCTTTAATGCACGATTTGCTCGCGCCCGCAAAGCTGAAAAATCAAGGCTTGTTCGATGTCGATTACGTGCAGAAATTAATTAAGCAGCACGAAACCGGCGCGGCTTCAAATCACAAGCAGCTCTGGACGCTGCTGGTTTTCCAGCTCTGGTTCGAGAATTTTCTGGAAAGAAATTAGCCACGAAAGCACACGAAACGTCACGAAAATTTCTTGTTTTTATTTCGTGTTCTTTCGTGTTTACTCGTGGCTAATTTTTCTTTATCGAATAAACGGAAAATCTGCCCTGCTCGTCGTATTCGTAATTCTTAAAGCTCATCCCGGCTTTTTTCAGAACGTTGATTGACGCCGCGTGCTCGTCGTCGACGGTGGCGAAAACTTCGGGTAAATTCAATTCTTCAAACGCAAACCGGATTATCCGCCGCGCGATTTCCGTCGCGTAGCCTTTGCCCCAAGCGTTTCGGTTTAGAAAATAAACAAATTCCCAATCTTCTTTGCGCGTCGGGCGCGGGTAAATTCCGGCGTGCCCGACATAAGCCGAATCTTCTTTGGCGAAAACCGCCCAGATATTAAAGTTTTCCGCGTAAAGCTTTTCAAAAAGCTTCCGCCAGAAGGCTTCGGCTTGCTCGTTGTTCAAAACGCCGTCGCCGACGTATTTCATCACCGCGGCGTCGGTGAAAAGCGCGATGAAATCCGGTTTGTCTTTTTCTATGTCGTAACGCCTTAAAATCAATCTTTCGGTTTCCATAATTAAACGAAAAAGCCGACGCCTTTCAAAAAGCGCCGGCTGTTTAAAGCTCGATTTTACAAACTGAACTTATTGAATAATCGTGAATTTCGCGTTTGTGCCTTCGACTTTATTTTTGTCGTTGACGCGGTCGCGAATCGAAATTCTGATTTCGTATTCGCCGGGCGTCAGCCCCGTCGTCGGCAAAAGGCGCGCAATCGTCAATCGCTGTCCCGAATCGCTCATGCCCTGCCAGTCTTCTTTCTGACGGATAACCTCTTTGCCGTCTTTCAGCAGAACGTAATCGACGTCGACCGACGGGCGCAGCGTCGTCTGGTCGATTCCGGCGTTGTAAATCTGCATGTAAATACCGACTTCCTGACCTCGTTTGTAAACGCCCGTCAGGTTCGGAACGACTTTCGCGTTGCCGACGACGAACATTCCGCCGATGTCTTTTTCGGTCGTCGAATAAAGCTTGGAAGCCAGAATCAGGCTCGAAGCCGAAAGCTTGTCCGCTTCGTATCTCGGCACGGTAAAGCCGAGCGTGCGGATGCCGCGACTGCCGGAAGAAACGTCGCGCACGACCACGTCGACTTTATACGTTCCCGGAGCCAGCGCGATTGCCTTCTGATAGATGGATTTGCGCTCTTTAGCCTCGGCGAGCTCAACGGGCGAAGCGTTGGTCGTCACCGAATCTTCAAAAATGCCCGAGCGCTTGCCGGCAACTGCCGTGATGCGCCCGAAGATATTCATTCTCGCCGTTTCAAGACCGCCGATTTGTTCGAAAACGAGCTCTTTATTATCAGTCTGAATCGTGAACGCCGTGACTACACGTTCATCGGATTGACGGAAGAAATCGACGCGCAAGTCAAAATCGAGCGGATTATTGTCAATCACCGGCGATTCCAGATTTGCCTGCAAATCGCTGAACTTAACCTGCGGCGGACGCTGCAGGTTGGTGATGATTTCCATACGACGGAACGGGTTGTCCTGCTCGCGCATGAAATTCTGCCCGCCGCCCCCGATGTTGCGCTGTCCTTTATCGCTCAAGCCTAATTGCTCGGCAGTCGTCAAGCCCGCGCCGGGAACCATCGCCAGAGCGTCTTTTTCATACGGCGAGCGCGCGATGCGATATTCGCCCGTCCCGGTCGGGTCGACGAACTCGATTTCGATTCCTTCGCCGACGCTGTCCAGGTGGCGATAAAACCAAATCTCGAACGGGTAAGTCGTGGTCGAGCCGCCGCCTTCGTAACTCGGGCGGTCGTATGCGCCGCCGGTCGGGTGCGATTCGATTGAATCAGGTTTACCGAATGTGATATAGATGCGACCGCGGTCGGTTTTATAGCCCGGGATGCCGGACGTGAAATGCTCGTTCGCGTAGGCGATGCGCTCGTAAAATTCTTCGCGATATTCGTTTTCTTCGGTATCGGGATTCGGGTCGCGGCGACGCCAGAAGTTTTCGATGAAATTTTCGCGCTCTTCGTCAGTCGTCAGTTTTTCAAACGCCTTTCTTTCGTCTTTGGTAATAATATACGCGACGTCTTTGCTGATCCAATCGCGATAAACTTTATTAACCGGCTCTTTTTTGGCGTTTCTGGGTTTTTCGAGCGGGTTCTGGCTCGGATTTTTTCCAGGCTGCGCAAAAACGCCTGAAACTCCCGAAGCTAAAACGAACCCGGCTAATGCAAAATTACGAATTAAACTTTTACGCATGACGGTAAACTCCTTCTAATTCTCACAACAAAACTTTTAATTTTCCCGCTTTTTCAATGGCTGAACTCTAGATAGATTTTAGATGGTAATATTCAATAGTTCAAGATGATGCGAAACGCGAAAACGGTTGCCTGAAACCGTGTGTTTT
>DATHBC010000002.1:0-4990 GCA_035296345.1 Pyrinomonadaceae bacterium
ACAACGTCACGGGCGTTTATCAATCGAAAGACGCCAATCACTTTAACGAATTCAAAATCATCGACCGCAAGGGCGATTTGAAAGTCGAGTTTATGGGACTTTACGAATTCAAAACCGAAGGCGGAATGGCGATGGCGAATACAGACCAAACGGACGTTTTGCCCGCCGCGCTCGACGGCGACACGGCGATTGTCAAAATTCCCGATTACCCGAAATGCCGCTACACGCTCAGGTTTGCGGGCGAAAAATTAACCGTCCGGCGCGACGGAACGATTATGGACTGCGGTCTGGGCGGACAAATCGCGCCCGAAGGCGTCTATCGCAAAGTCAGCGGCAAAACGCCCGTTTTCGGCGAATGGTCTGAAGAGAAAACGGACGAAGCGGAAGAAGCTCCGGCGGAAAATCAAACCGAAACCGCGCCGAACTCGACCGGGAAACGCATCAGCTTTAAACCCGGCTCAAGCGAGGCAGTCGTTTCCGGCAAAATCACGAACGGCGGCGCGGTCGTTTATCTGGTCAACGCCCGAAAAGGTCAGACGCTGGAATTCCGCGTGCTGGAAGGCGGCGAAAACAACGACGTGGTCGGCGAAGTTTTTGCGCCGAACGGAAGGAATCTGACCGGCGAAGACTACGGCACGTTCTGGCGCGGCGCGCTGCCCGCCGCCGGCGATTACAAAATCTCGGTCGGCACGATTGAAACCGAGAACACGAATTTCAAAATCCGGATTGCAATTAAATAAATTTTCACGGAAATAATAACCGACAAAACTATGGCAATGATTCGATTTGTAAACAACTACGAAGACCTTTCGACCGATAAGGGTTATCAATTCAAATTTCACTGCGACAAATGCGGCAACGGCTTTATGTCGCGCTTTCAGACTTCGGCAATCGGCGTCGCCGGTTCGCTTTTGAACGCCGCCGGGAATTTTTTCGGCTGGGGACATTCCGCCGGAAACTCGGCTTATGAAATCCAGCGCGCCGTCGGCGGCAAGGCTCACGACGCGGCGCTGGAAACGGCGGTCGAAGAAGGCAAGGAGCATTTTCATCAATGCTCGCGCTGCGGCAAATGGGTTTGTCCCGAAGTTTGCTGGAACGAGCAGGCTAATCAATGCGAGGAATGCGCGCCGGATTTTCAGGAAGAGCTGGCGGCTTCGCAGGCGCAGGCAAAAGCGGAAGCCGCCCGGCAGCAGCTTTACGAAAAAGCGCAAAACACCGATTACGTTTCCGGCGTCGATATGAGCAGCGGCGCGCAATTCGCCTCGCCGAACGTGGTCAAACCCAAACGGCAGCAGCAGCGGCGGCGGCACGGCGAAAATTGCTGCGCAAGCTGCGGTCACGCGACGGGCGCGGCAAAATTTTGCCCCGAGTGCGGAACGCCTGCGATTCAAGCCAAGCCGTCCTGCAAAAGCTGCGGTCACGAGCCTGAAAACCCGACGAAATTCTGCCCCGAATGCGGCGGAAAGATGAGTTAACAAAATGAAGAGCTACATCGTCACCAAACCCGTCGCTTTCATTCTGATTACTCTGATTTTATCGAACGGCTTAAGCGTCTTCGGTCAGGCGCAACACGCGCCGGACGCGCCACCGAATAAAAGGAAACGAGCATCGGCAAACCCGAAAACACTGTCGGCGGAATTGAAACTAGCGTCGGCAGAATTAAAACGAGCGTCGGCGAACTTAAAACGAGTGTCGGCAGAATTAAAATGACCGTCGGCGGAAATGAAATGCGCGTGTGCGAACTTGAAATGAATGTGTGCGAAACGAAAATGAGCGTATGCAGAAAGGAAAAATAATGAAAAACAGGCGAATTATTATTAAAGCACTTTTACTGATTACAATTTCGATTTCTTTTGCCGCCGGCGTTTTCGCGCAGGCGGCGGGCGGCGAAACTCTAGTGGCGGGAAATCCGCCGCTGACCGGAAACGACGCCGACGAAATCATGAAATATTACGAACGCAATCTGGAAATGGAATTTTCCGCCGCCGAGCGCGCGGAGTTTCAGACAATACTCGTCAATCAATGGCGCAGGGCGCAAAAATCCGGCGGTAAAAATCTGGCAGCTTTTCTGAAAACGGTCACCACCATCAACGGCTGGGACGCGGCTAAACGCGAAAGGCTCAAAGGCGAAATCCGCGAAGCCGTGCTCGGCGATTTGCGCAGCTCGGCGGGCAGCGAGCTGAGCCGATTCGTTTTGAGCGTCTACGAAAACGCGGGCGGCGAAAATTCGACAACCGCGCAAGCGGACGAAAACCGGAGCGAAACAACGACCGCTCGGACGGAAACCGAATCCGAAACCCGGAGCGAAACCAAAGAAAATTTCCGCCCCGTCGAAGGCACGATAAAAATCGCGGATTTAGTCGGCAAATGGAATAAAGGCTCGGTCGCGTCTTACGGTTATCGCGACAGAGTTTCAAACGATTACAAAAGCGGTTACGGCGCGGCAAACCAGCACGATATTTATGCCAACGGCGGTTTCGACTACACGAACTACGCGCAGATTTCGCTTTACAACTGCACGACCGAGCTTTTCACCTCGATGAAAGGACGCCTCGCGGTCAGCGGCTCGCAGGTTACTTTCACATACGTTTCCGGCACGGTCAAAGGCAAAGATTCCTGCAAAACCGATGGCTTTACCAAACCGGCGCAGATTCGCACGACCACTTACCGCGTCGAGCGCGACGGAAATCAAATTCGCCTCTGCGAAATCGGAGCCGAACAGTCGTATTGTCTCTATAAAGCCAAAGAATAATGGAAAACGGAAAACGGAAAATGGAAAATGGGAAATCAGGAAGCCGAAAGTCAGAAGACGGCGGAAATGAATTTGTCTTCTGACTTCCGGCTTCTTCCATTTTCCATTTTCCGTTTTCCGTTTTCCGTTCTAATTTCAGCCTTGCGACGGGTTTGTGCCGGAAGAATGAATCAGGCGCACGGTATCGCGGGCAATCAGTAATTCTTCGTTGGTCGGAATGACGTAAACGCTCAGGCGCGAATCGTCGCGGCTGATGACGCCTTCGCGTCCCTGCGTGTGCGCCCGGTTTCGTTCGTCGTCCAGCTCGACGCCGAGCCACTTTAGTTCTTCGCAAATCAGGGCGCGGATGCGGGCGGAATTTTCGCCGATGCCGCCGGTGAAAATAACGGCGTCCGCGCCGTTCATCGCCGCTAAGTAAGCGCCGATATATTTGCGGGCGCGATAACAGAAAATTTCGATGGCGAGACGCGCGCGGCGGTCGCCGGATTCGTCCGCCTCGGCGAGCAGCTCGCGCATATCGTTGGTCAAGCCGGAAATGCCCAAAAGCCCGGACTGTTTATTTAAAAGCATCTCGACTTCGTGAATCGTCAAGCCTTCCTTGTCGCCGATAAATTCCAGAATCGCCGCGTCCACGTCGCCCGCGCGCGTTCCCATCACCAAGCCTTCGAGCGGCGTCAAGCCCATCGAAGTATCCGTCGAATTCCCGTTTTTAATGGCGGCAATCGAGCAGCCGTTTCCGAGATGCAGCGTAATAATATTCAGCTCGTCGCGCGCGATTTGCCGCAGGCGGCGATAGCGATAAGCGACGTACCGGTGCGAAGTGCCGTGAAAACCGTAGCGGCGAATCCGGTGACGGCGATAA
The DNA here is from genome assembly GCA_035296345.1 of Pyrinomonadaceae bacterium. Classification (GTDB taxonomy): domain Bacteria; phylum Acidobacteriota; class Blastocatellia; order Pyrinomonadales; family Pyrinomonadaceae; genus JALZHR01. Next base: position 3,615 of record DATHBC010000002.1, read on the forward strand.
AGCTGGTACGGCAGGGCGTAAAGATACGATTGTTCGGGCAAAGTCTGGTGAAACGCCGTGTCGAAAACCGCCGCCTGCGGCACGTTTCTGCCGAAGATTTCGCGCGCGGCTGAAATGCCCCGGATATTCGCCGGATTGTGCAGCGGCGCAAGCTCGATGCAGTCTTCGATGCCGCGCAGGATTTCGTCCGAGATAAGCACCGACTGGCGAAATTTTTCGCCGCCGTGAACCACCCGGTGACCGACGGCGTCGATAGCAGCCAGACTGCCGATGCCTTCGATGCCGGCGGCTTCCGAAGTAATCCAGCGCAAAACCGTTTCGAGCGCCGCGCGAATGTCTCTGACCGGCGCGGCTGAGCGCTGCTCGGCGCGCCCTTCGGCGGCGAGAGTGATAATCGCCGCGCCGCCGACGCGCTCGATTTGACCGTGCGCCAGACGCCGGTCGGCATCCTGCGAGATTCTTTCGAGGTCGGTCGCAATCAACTGAAACTTGAGCGACGAGCTGCCGCAATTTAAGACCAGAACATTCATCCAGATATTCATCTCCGATTTTTGAATGAGTTTATATGCAACGGCGGAGGCTTGTAAAATTTCCTTTTTTATTACTTCACCAAAATTTTATTTAAAAACCCGGCAATTGGTGATAAACTCGTATGTAAGCAATCGGACAGAAAAATTTTATTTTTTTCGTTAATCTTTTTCTATACTTTTGCCGAAAGCAAGCCAGGGAGGGCGGAAAATGACGAACCAAAACGCGGCGGCGCAGCAGCCGTTAGTCGTATTAATCAGCAAGGAAGAGCGCGAGGAATCTTTTTTCAAACGCTGGCTGGAAGAAAACGAATCTTCCATCCGCGAGGCGAACGATATTTTTCAGGTCATAGAGGAAATTAACGATTTTACCCTGCGCGAATGTCCCGGCGTGTTTCTGCTGGAAGTCGAAACGGCTTCGCAGCATAATTCGGTCGAAGAAATGTTCTACATTTCGAGCGACACGGCGTCGAGCGAAATTCAGATTGTCGCCTATTCCGAGACGATAGGCGGCGGCGGAAATAATCAAAACGCGGCGTTTTCAATCGGCGCTTAAAATTAATTTTAACGACTTTTCCTGAATGCCCGAAAACAGCAGCAGCAGCCGCGGAGACGACGCGGCTCTTTTTGCCGAAACCTATCTCAATCCGGTCTATCCGCGCTCATTTCCAGACCCTTTCGTCATTAAATTTCGCGGCGAGTATTTTGCTTATTGCACCGATTTCTGGCGCGACGGCAAAGTGTTCGGCGTTCTGCGCTCGCGCGATTTGGTTAACTGGCAGGAAATCGGCGGCGCGATGAATCGCCTCGAAACCGATTCGCCCTTTTACTGGGATCCCGAAGTCACTT
>DATHBC010000003.1:0-3972 GCA_035296345.1 Pyrinomonadaceae bacterium
ACAGGCAAAACGCGATACGGCACAAACGAAACGCCACGATTTGGAAAAACAAATCGCCGAAAATAAAACGTATCTGGAACGCGCCGACCGCAACCTGAAACACGCGCAGAACCAGAAGGAATACGAAACCGCCATGCGCGAAACCGACGCTCTGCAAAAACAAATCGCCGCGCTCGAAACGCAGGTGCTGGAAAAAATGACCACGCTCGAGGAAGTGGAAAAAATTCTATCCGAGCGCGCCGAAGAAATTTCCAGCCTCGAATCCAATCGCCGGAGCCAACTGGAAATTTTCGAAAACGAGCTTGCCGCCAACCGCAGCGAGCTGGACGGCGAAATGAAAAAACGCCACGAAGTTTTCGTCACGCTGCCGGCAAATCTGGCGAACGTTTACAATCGTATGGCTCAGCGCAGCCGGGACGGAATCGCCGTCGCCGAAGTAAAAAACGGCTCGTGCAGCGCGTGTTTTATGAAGCTGCGCCCGCAGATGCAGGTCGAAATCAAAAAAGGCGACCAGATTATCACCTGCGAAAGCTGCGCGCGCATTTTATACACCACGCCCGCCGAATCGAAAGCCGCGACGCAGGAAGGCTAAAAACGAATTTTTAAAAATCGAAATCATCGAGCGCGCAGCGAAAGTGAAAAAGTGAAAGAGTGAAAAAGTGAAAAAGCCAGCGGGCGAGAAGCGACGAAACCTTTTTCACCTTTTCACTTTTTCACTTTTTCACTTTTACGGTATGAAAAAAGATAAGGACGCTTACGGGCAGCAGATGCTGGCGCAATACCACAACCAGACGCCGACGGCGGAAATCATCGAGCGCGACGACGATTATATAGATTTCGGCTCGGACTTCGGTCAGTATTTCAACGAATACAAAAAATGGTCGTCGCTCGAAAAACGAGCCGTCAAACACGCGCGCGGCAAAATCCTCGACATCGGCTGCGGCGCGGGTCGCCATTCCCTTTATCTCCAGCAAAAAGGCTTCGACGTCACCGGCATCGACAACTCGCCCGGCGCAATCAAGGTTTCTAAATTGAGAGGCTTGAAAAAAGCTCTCGTCCGCCTGATTTCGGACATCGATAAATTCAAACCGAACTCTTTCGACACAATCTTAATGCTCGGCAACAATTTCGGATTATTCGGCGACGCGGAAAACGCCCGGCTGATTCTCGAAAAAATGAACCGCATCACCGCGCCGGACGCGCAAATCATCGCCGGAACGCTCAATCCTTATAAAACCGCCAACCGCGACCATCTGGAATATCTGAAACGGAACAAAAAACGCGGCAGAATGCCCGGACAAATCAGAATCCGAGCCAGATTCGGACGCGCCGTCGGCGAATGGTTCGATTATCTTTTCGTCTCGCCCGCGGAAATGAAAAACATTCTCGCCGGTACAAACTGGCAAATCGGAGAAATCATCGAACAATCCGAAATTGCGAATTATTTTGTCGTTATCAATAAAAAATCTTAGTAAAATTAATCGCAGATTAATATGGATAAACGCACAGCAGGATGGACAGGACAAAACAGGGTAAATAAGAAAGTTTAACGTTCTAAGTTTTAAATTATCCTGTAAATCCTGTAAATCCTGTTCATTTATCCGCGTTAATCTGCATCTATTTGCGGTTGAATTTTCTTATTTCGCCCATTCGTCCGCGATTTTTGAATCGACTTTGACGGGAACTTTTTTGATAAATTCCTCGCCCGCCGCGCACATTGCGTCTTCCAGATTTTTTTGCGTGAGCTCGGCTTCGGGCGCGTCGCATTCGACGATTACTTCGTCGTGGACGATGTTTACAAGGCGCGCGGATGTGCCTTGAAATTTGTCGTAAAGAAGGCGCAGGGCGCGTTTGAGAATGTCGCTCGACGTGCCTTGAATCGGCATGTTTTTGCCGTTGCGCTGGGCGGCGGCGATTTGGGCGCGGTCGTTTTCGTCGAAGCGGAAACGCATCATTCTGCCGGTCGCCGTGCGCGCCTGACGGTCGGTCGTCACTTTTCGAGCCGCGTTTCTAAGCCACTCGTCCAGCCCGCGATAGGTGGCGAAATAGCGTCGCATGATGTTTTCGGCTTCGGTCTGCGGCAAGCCCGTCATCATGGCGAAGCGCGCCGCGCCGATGCCGTAGACGACGCCGAAGTTAAGGCGTTTGGCGAACGAACGCTGGTCGGGCGTGACGTCTTCCGCACGGACGTTAAAAACCTGCGCGGCGGCTGTCGTGTGAAAATCCATTCCGCTCTGAAAAGCCTTGATGAAATTTTCGTCGTTGGAGAAATCTGCCAGGATTCTGAGTTCGACCTGCGAGTAATCGGCGATGACCAGCTTTTTGCCTTCCGCGGCGCGGAAACAGCGGCGATATTCCTCGGCGTGCGGGATTTGCTGCAAGTTCGGATTGTTGCAGGAAAACCTGCCGGTCGGCGCGCCGATCTGGCGAAAATCGGCGTGGATTCTGCCCGTCTGCGGCTTGATAAATTCCAGAATGTTTTCGCCGAAGCTGGTTAAGGATTTCGCCACGCTCCGATATTCGAGCAGTTTCGCGACGACCGGATAATCGCCCGCCAGCGGCTGCAACTGCCAGCCGCGCGTCGTCGCCGGAACGGGAACGCCGAGGTTTTTCAGCGCGTCCGTGACCTGCGCCTGCGAATCGAGATTGATTTCCGCCGCGCCGAACAGCGACGCCTGCGCGACGCCCGCCGAAAGCATCTGCTGCAATTCCAGAGCGACGATTGCCTGTTCTTTTTTTACTTTTTCCAATTGCTCGCGCCAGCGCGCCGCGTCCAGATAAAAGCCGTTCAGTTCCATCGCGGCGACCGGCATCACGCAGTCGAATTCGAGCTTGGCGACTTTTATCAAATCGTCCGTCTTTAATCTTTCGACGATTTTTTCGCGCAAAGGAACCATCGTGGCGGCGTCGCGCGCGGCGTATTCGATTTGCGCCGGCGAGAGCTCCGGCGCGCTCCAGTCGCTGACCTGTTCGCTTTTATCGAGCTCGACGCCGAGAAAAAACGACGTGACTTCGGCTAAATTATGCCGCCTGTCCTGGTCGCCCGCCGCGATTAACTGGCTGGCGAGCAAGGTATCGAAAAGCCCGTCGACGTCGACGCCCAGGTAATGTCTTATCCATTTGGCGTCGAATTTCGCGTTGTGCGCCACTTTTATCGGCTTCGGCGCGGCGAGAAGTCTTCGCAAAGGTTCCAGGTCGGGCATCGTTTTCACGTCGCCCCGGTCGGCGAAAGGTTTCAGGTCGATGACGCTGGTGTCTTTGCCGTCGCTTAATTGAATGAGGCGGACGATGCCCTGATACGGGTCAAGCTCGGTCGTTTCCGTGTCGAAGCCGAGATAATCGGCGGCTGAGAGTTTTTCGCACGCCTCGCGCAGGGCTTCGGCGTCTTTGATAACTTGAAAATAAATTTCCATATCGCTTAATCGTAAAACGTAAATCGCAAATAGTGAAGCCGCTTCGGGCTTTTTCAGGGACGTAAAAGTTTTATCGAAAATTCGTCAGATTATTCTTGCCAAAATGGATTTTTAATCCATATCATATCTTTACCAGCGGTTTTTCAGAAGCAATTTTTTATAAATTTTTTGGAGGTGAAAGCTGTGCCGACGGCAAGTTGTCCCGAATGTAGCGAAAAAGTTTATGTCGACGCCGATTCCGAGCAGGGCGACGTGGTAACGTGCGACGAATGCGGTTCGGATTTGGAAGTGGTCGGGCTTGACCCGGTCGAACTGGACCTTCACGAAGACAAAGGCGAGAAGGACGATTACGACGAGGTGGATTATGATAGCCTCGACTATGAAGACGACCGTTATTAGAAATTACGAATTACGGAATTACGAATTACGAATTAGATTGAGTAAATTTAAAAGTCTGAATTGATTCAATCATTCGTAATTCGTAATTTTTAATTTGTAATTATTGTTTTAACTGGTAGCCCGCGCGATTTTGTTTGACGTGATAGCCTTTGACGGATTC
>DATHBC010000004.1:0-2976 GCA_035296345.1 Pyrinomonadaceae bacterium
GCGGCAGATAGCTTTTTCGCGCTCGAACGGCGGCGATTGGGACGTTTTCGTAATTTCGGCGGACGGCAGCGGCGAAGCGCGGCGCGTGACGATGATGCCGGAAGACGATTCCGTCACCGCCTGGTCGCCGGACGGCAGGGAAGTCATTTTTGAAACGACGCGCGACGAGGAAGGCGTCACGCGCCTTTACAAAATAGCGGTCGAGGGCGGCTTGCTGGCGACGCCGCTTCCGATGCAGCAGGCTTTTCAGGGCACGTTTTCGCCCGACGGAAATTCGGTCGCCTACAATCCGCGAATCGGTTTCGGCGAATGGCGCTATTATCGCGGCGGCGCGACCGCGCCGATTTACATCGCCGATTTGAAAACCGGCGCGGTCGAAAAACTGCCGAATCAGAATTACAACGACCGCAGCCCCGTCTGGCGCGGCGATAAAATTTATTTCACCAGCGACCGCACGGGAGTTTTCAACGTTTTCGCATACGACCGCAAAACCAAACAGGCGAAGCCGCTGACGAATTTTAAAGATTTCGGCGTCCGCGCCGTTTCGGCGACCGACGAGGCGGTCGCTTTCGTGCAGGGCGGGCGGCTTCACCTGCTCGATTTGAACACGAATCAAACTCGAACGGTAAACGTTACGGTGACGCCCGACACCGCCGAGTTAAGACCGCGAAACGCGCAGGCGATACGCTTTCTCGAACAGATTCTGCCGTCGCATTCGGGCGATAGAATCGTTTTCGGCGCGCGCGGCGAGGTTTTATTGTTCGACCCGGCAAGCGGCAGCTCGAAAAACCTGACGAATACTTCCGGCGTCGCCGAACGCTACCCGACGATTTCGCCGGACGGAAAATCCGTCGCTTATTTTTCCGACGAAGCGGGCGAATACGCGCTGCACGTGCGCTCGCTGGAAAACGATTCGGTCAAAAAAATCGCCGTCGAGCCGAAGCCTTCATTTTATTGGGAAACAACGTGGTCGCCGGATTCGAAAAAAATCTCTTTCAGCGACCGCCGCCTGAGTTTGTGGACGGCTGACGTCGAGCGCGGAACAATCGAAAAAGTCGATACGTCCGTGTATTCGGCGCAGGAAGGCTTTACGCCGAATTTTTCGCCGGACTCGCGCTTTCTGACTTATGCCAAGCGCCTGCACAACCGCGTGGGAACGATTTACATTCGCGATTTGGCGCAGAAGAAAAACGTTCAGCTTACAGACGGCGTGACGCACACGCAGCTTCCGGCTTTCGACCCGAACGGCAAATACCTGTATTTCGTTTCCAGCGCGAACGCCGGAACGAGCGGGTTTAGCTGGGGCGTGCTGAACGGAGTTTTAGCCAGCCCGCTGGTCACGCGCCGCGTTCACGCCTTTATTTTGTCGAAAGACGCGGCGTCGCCGCTTTTGCCGAACGGGCAGCCGAACCCGGACGCGAAGCTCGGTGAAATCGCGCCGCAGGTAAAAATCGATTTCGAAGACGCTCGGGCGCGTTTCGTCAATCTGCCGCTGCCGCCGCGCGATTACACGCAGCTCGCGGCGGGCAAACCGGGCAGGCTGAATCTGGTCGTGGGCGAATGGTCGAAAACGCCCGGCGCTTTTGACGAGCAGGGACAGACGCAAGCCGTGTATCTTTTCGATTTGGCGAAAGGCGGCAGGATGGAAAAGATTGTTGACGAGATAAACGCCGTCGACATAACGCGCGACGGCAGCCGCATACTGTATCGCAAGGGGCGCGATTATTTTCTGACCAGCGCCGAAACGCCCGTTAAAGCGGACGAGGGCAAACAGGATTTCAACCGGATGGAAGTGAGCGTCGTGCCCGCCGAGGAATGGCGGCAGATGTTCCGCGAATCGATGCGGATTATGCGCGATTGGTTTTACGACCCGAATTATCACGGTCAGAATCTCGCGCTGCTCGAACGCGAATACGCCGCGTACCTGCCGACCGTCGCGCGCCGCAGCGATTTGAACGCGCTGATGCGGCAGATGCTCGGGCACGTTTCGGTCAGTCATCTCGGCGTCGGCGGCGGCGACGCTCCACCGCCGGCGGGCGGCGGAGGCGGCGGCGGTCGCATCGGGCTTTTGGGCGCGGATTACGAAATCGCGAACGGGCGCTATCGCTTCCGGAAAATTTATCGCTCGACGCCTTTTCACGCCGCTAACGGCGCATTCAGCGCGCCGCTCGACCAGCCGGGAGTCGACGTGCGCGAGGGCGATTACCTGCTCGAAGTCAACGGGCAGAAAGTCGAAGCGAGCAAAAACGTCCTGGGCTATTTCGAAAACGCCGTCGGCAGAGCGACCAAAATCACCGTCAGCGGCAGCGCGGACGGCTCGAACGCGCGCGCCTACACGGTTTATCCCGCGGCGGGCGAAAATCGCCTGCGCCGCGCCAACTGGGCGGAGAATAATCGCAAAACGGTCGAGAGGCTTTCCGGCGGCAAGCTCGGATATATTTTTATCGAGGGCTACAATCCCGAAGGCATCAACAACGCGATTCGAGGGCTTTCCGGCTACGGCGATAAAGCGGGCGTCATCATCGACCAGCGATATAACGGCGGCGGCATCACGCCGGATTACCTGATTGAATGGATGCTGCGAAAACCGCTGTATTATTATATGTTTCGCGGGGGCGACGACATTCCGACGCCCGTTAATCCCGCGCCGCCCGTCAAGGTTTTAATCATCAACGAGCTGAACGGCTCGGCGGCGGAAACCGGCGCGTTTATGTTCAAGCTCGGCAAGGTCGGGCAGATTGTCGGCAGGCGCACGTACGGCGCGGGCATCGGACCTTACTTTTTCACGCCGCGCCTGATTGACAACGGCTCGGTGCAGCTGCCGAACCGCGCCGTGTACAATCCGAGCGGCACGTGGGGTGTGGAAAACTACGGCGTCGCGCCGGATTTCGACGTGGAAATCACGCCGCAGGACATGATGGCGGGACGCGATTCGCAACTGGAAAAAGCCGTCGAAGTCGGGCTGGCGCAGATTCA
>DATHBC010000005.1:0-2518 GCA_035296345.1 Pyrinomonadaceae bacterium
CAGCCGCGCCGGAGATTATCGACATCGCCTTAAACGGCTTGCGGGCGGGAAAATATCAGGTCAATCACAACACGCCGTTTAAAGGCGGGCATATTACGAGAAGTTTCGGAAAGCCGGAAAAAGGCGTTCACGCTTTGCAGCTCGAAATGTGCAAAACTCATTATATGAACGACGACGAGCTAACGTTCAGCGAAGAGCGCGCGCGGGAAATGAGAAGCCTGCTGCGCGCCGTGTTCGAAAAATTAATCGCTCATATGACGACGAGATGAAATCCTATCGCTTCAAGGCATTGCTGCAAAATCAGGGCTGGCTGGAAAACGCGACGGTCGCGCTCGACGAAGCCGGTAAAATCGTCTCCGTTTCGCCGCAGCCGGCGGAATCGGGAAACGCCGGCGCGATTTACATCGACGGCTACGCTCTGCCGGGTTTTCAGAACGCGCATTCGCACGCATTTCAATACGCGATGGCTGGTTTAGCCGAGCGACATTCGGTTTCGCGGCTGGCGGACGATTTCTGGTCGTGGCGCGAAGCGATGTACCGGCTCGCTTCGAGCGTGAATCCCGAACAGTTGAAACAAATCGCCGCGATGCTCTACAGCGAGCTTTTACGCAACGGTTTTACAAGCGTGGCGGAATTTCATTACGTTCATCACGACCCGGGCGGCGCGCCTTACGACGATTTAGCCGAGATGGGCGCGGCTCTGGTCGAAGCGGCGAAAGAAGCGGGCATAAAAATCACTCTCATCCCGATTTTTTATCAGAAAGGCGGTTTCGGGATTCCGGCAAATGAACGACAGAAAAGATTTATCTCGGCTGGCTTAGATGATTATTTAAAGCTTTTTGAAGCCAGCGCGCGAGTTTGCAAGCAATACGAAGGCGCGAATGTCGCCGCCGGCGTCCATTCGATGCGCGCCGTCGAGCATCGGGATATTTTACGGGCAGTCGCCGAAGTTCCGCGGGATGTTCCGTTTCACATTCACGTCGCCGAGCAGCTCAAAGAAGTCGAAGATTCCACGGCTTATCTCGGCAAACGCCCCGTCGAATGGCTGCTCGACAACGTCGAATTGAGCGAAAGATTTCACCTGGTTCACGCCACGCATTTAAACGAAAGGGAAACCGAGAGGCTGGCGAAAACGGGCGCAAACGTCGTTTTGTGTCCGAGCACGGAAGGCAATCTGGGCGACGGAATTTTTCCTCTCGGAAATTATCAATCTTTCGGCGGCGCGTGGAGCATCGGCACGGACAGCCACGTCGGCTTAAATCCGCTTGAAGAATTGCGAATCCTCGATTACGGTCAGCGTTTAATCACGCATCGCCGCGACACTTTTACAGGCGAAGACGCCCGCGACAGCGGCTTCTACGCGATAAACAAAGGAGTCGTCGCCGGACGCCGCGCGATGAATAATTTCGAGACTGAATTTTTCGCCGCCGGCGCTTCGTTCGACGCCTGTATCATCAACGCCGACGAGCCTTTGCTGGCAAGCGTCCGCCCGCAGGATTTAACCGCTTCGATAGTTTATTCGACCGACGCCTCGCAGATTTACGGCGCTTTCGTCGCGGGAAAGCTGATTCGAAAAGACGAGAATTACCGGCGAATAAAAGCCGCGTTTATCGACTGCGTGAGGGAATTTCGCTAACCTTCGATTTCAAAATCAGGCTGTTGAAATTCGCTTATTTCAAACTCAAAGTTATTTCTTCTTCCGGAAAGCCGCGCCGGTGGTATTTTTTGATTTCAATTTTCCCGGCTTCCGAAATCGAATCGAGCAGGCTCCGGACGTTTCCGGTAAAAAAATTATCCGCCGCGTTTTTTTTGGCGAGCTCGGCGAAAATGCGGCTGTAAGCTTCGTCTTTTCGGCTGAGATTTAAAACCGTCAATTCGGTCAGCCCGCGCGAATCAGGATTTTCTCCGGCTGGCGGATTTTCGGTCGCGGCGATTTCGCGCAGAAAATCCGCCGAGTTCGTCAGAATCAAATTCGTGCCGCGCGTCGCGTAGGTTATTTCCCAGCCGAGCATCGGCAGCCGCAGCTCGCGCCGCGCCAAGCCGTTTTCGTTTTTTGTTTCCCATTTCAGCCTGACGTCGGGCGCGGAAATCAAAACGCGCGCGGCGAGGTTTTTTTCTATCGCCGTTTCAAACGAAGCCCGATTGAAGCCGCCGGGCGAAGCGAGATTGAAAATCGCGGCGCGGCGAAATTCGGCGAAAAGCGGCGCGGGCAGCAGGCGCGGCTCGGTAAAGGTCAGAACGCTCTGCGGCTCGGCTGTTTGCAGAAATTTTGAAAGATCCGCAGTCGCCGCGCTCGTTTCGGTCGCTGTTTCTTCTTCGCCGGTTTCGTCAATCGTCTCGTCGAAATTATCATTCAATCTGTCGTAATCGACGCTCGAATATTCGTGATAATCGCCGTCGTCAGACGGATAATATCGAGAATCGCTTTCGTCGCCCGGCGCAGCGCGGCGACCGTCGAAAATCGTCTCGCGAACCGCGCCGTCGATTGTCCGGTTATTTGCCGCCCGCAAGCGATAAA
>DATHBC010000006.1:0-3540 GCA_035296345.1 Pyrinomonadaceae bacterium
CTCGCAGCACAGCCGCGTGAAATCGGCGAAAAATTTCCTGGCGGTTTCCTCGATGCCGAAATCGAATCTTTACCTGCGCTGGATGTCGGCGATTAACGAAGATTTGAAAGCGGAGCTTTACACCGAAGATTTTAAACAAAAAACGACGGCTGCCGCTCCGGCGAACGTTCTGAAAAACTGGTTTGCAAAGGCGAACGGCGCGGGCGCGATTGACGCGATGCTTTTGACGGATACGATGACGTATCTGCCGAACGATTTGCTGGTCAAGGTCGATATTGCTTCGATGGCGAACTCGCTCGAAGCGCGCTCGCCGTTTCTCGACCACAAGGTCATCGAATTTGCCGCGAGCCTGCCCGAAAAAATAAAAGTGCGCGGCACGGAAACCAAATATCTTTTGAAAAAAGCGGCGAGCCGCATCGTTCCGCGCGAGGTTTTGTACCGGCGGAAAATGGGTTTCGGCATTCCGGTCGGTTACTGGCTCAGAAACGAGATGAAAAGTTTTATGTTTGAAACGCTGCTCGCGGAAAAATCGTTTAAACGAGGGCTTTTCAAACCGGAAACCGTCGAAAGACTCGTTGTCGAGCACGTCGCCGAAAAGCAAAATCACACGTATCCGCTCTGGACGCTTTTGATGCTGGAGCTTTGGTTCCGGCAAATGATTGATTAGGAAATATTCAGCCACAGAGGACACAAAGAAAATTTTAACAGGATGGACAGGATACACCGGATAGCTTAAAACTCGTAACGCTGAATTTTCCTTTTAAAATCTGCGTTAATCCGTGTAAATCCGTGGTTTCATTTCTCTGTGTTCTCCGTGGCTGAATTTATTTTGTAAAATTATGAATCAAACCGAAAAAGTGCGCGATTTCTTCGACGTGGTTTCCGAGGAATACCGTGGAAAGTATGAAAAGCGCCAAATTTTTCACAATTATTTTTTCAATCAACGGCTGGAGCAGGCGACCGAAGGGCTTGACCTGAAAGGGAAAACCATTCTGGACATCGGCGCGGGAACCGGAAATCTCTATGATTTCATCCTCGCCAAAGATGATTCGATAGATTTTTACGCCTGCGACATTTCGGGTAAAATGCTGGAGCAAAGCAGGATACCCGCCGCGCGCAGGTTTGTCGGAAAATGCTACGAGATAGATTTTCCGGTTGAAAAATTCGATTATATTTTCATGCTCGGCGTGACCACTTACCTGAGCGCCGACGAGATGGAAAAAACGGCGGAATTCGTTTACCGGAAGCTGGCGGACGACGGCACGGCAATCATCACCTTCACTAATCGAAAGGGATTCGATACAATAACGCGGACGCTCGGCAAAAACGTCATCAGGCTGTTTAAATTGAAAAATAAAGTGATTTCGCAGTCGTTTCGGATTTACGCCTATTCGCTCAATCAGGTCGAGAGTCTTTACGGAGATAAGCTGCGGATGAAGGAAGTCAGATTTATCAATCAGACGATTTTTCCCTTTTGTTACGTCTTTCCGAAATTGTCGGTGAATCTGGCGGAGCGGCTGGCGAGCCGGATTAAAAACAAACCGGCGTCGGCGGCAGCGGCGCGTCTCAGCTCGGACTTCATTGTCTTTTACAGAAAAATCTAAACACTGTAACATTAAAATATAAAATACAGCTCTGACTAAGCTTTTACTTAATGGAACTTATCAAAGGCGAAAAAATTAAAACTCACGCGGAATATGACTGGATAAAAATCAATTGTCCGATTTGCGATTTGCCGCCGACCCGATTTGTCGGGAAACGCGGCGGCGCGGCGCACCGCGAAAATCTGGGCGTCGAGGCGGACATCTGGAGGTGCGGCAAATGCGGCTTATTGTTTGCCAACCCGATGCCGGTTCCGGTCGGCGGCTTGGAACAGCATTATTCGGTCGATGCCGACGATTATTTTGAATATCACAAGTCGGACGTGCGCGCGACGACCTCGCTGATGCTGATAGAAGAAGCCGAAGCATTTCTGGGCAGAAAAGGAAAGCTGCTCGATGTCGGAACGGGGCGCGGCGAAATCGTTTTGTGCGCCAAGGAAAGAGGCTGGGAAGTGACGGGCGTCGAGCCGTCCGAAGGCTTTGCCGCTTACACGGAAAAAGTTACCGGCGTCAAAATTCACTGTAATACGGTGGAAAATTGCGGTTTTGCGGACGAGGAATTCGACGTCGTGATACTTTCGGCGGTTTTGGAGCATCTATATAATCCGGACGAGGTAGTGGCGGAAATTTCGCGAATTACAAAGCGCGGCGGGCTTTTTTACCTGGACGTGCCGAACGAGCAGGGCTTGTTTTTCAAGGTCGGGAATTTTTATCATAAAATTCGCCGCACCGGCTGGTCGGTTAATCTTTCGCCGACTTTTACGCCGTTTCATATTTTCGGTTTCAGCCTGAAATCGGTGAAAATGCTGCTGGCGAAACACGGTTTCGGCATCAGGAAAATGGGAGTTTACGGCGGCACCAGCCTCGTTCCCGCGGGCGGCGGCATCCGCGCGAAAATCGAAAGTCAGGCGGCGAAAGCCATTACCGCCATCAGCAATTACGGAAATCTCGGAACTTATATAATAGGCTGGGCGGTCAAGAAATAATTTTTTTTTAATTTATGAAAGGCATTGTTTTAGCGGGCGGACTCGGTTCGAGGCTGAATCCGCTCACGAAAGTTACAAATAAGCATCTGCTGCCGGTCTACAGTCAGCCGATGATTTATTACCCGATTCGGACGCTGATAAACGCCGGCATCGACGACATAATGATTGTCACGGGCGGAAACTCAGCCGGAGATTTTCTCAAATTGCTCGGCAACGGCAAACAGTTCGGCTTAAAGCATTTGAACTATACTTATCAGGAAGGCGAGGGCGGCATCGCCGACGCGCTCAGCTTAGTCGAGCATTTCGCCGACGATTCGTCGATTTGCGTCGTTCTCGGCGATAATATTATCGAAGGCAACATCCGGCAGGCGGCAATCGACTATCAAAAGCAAGGGAAAGGCGCGAAGATTCTGTTGAAAAAAGTTCCGGACCCGAACCGTTTCGGCGTGCCCGTCATCGAAGCCGACCGCGTCGTGCGCATCGAGGAGAAGCCGAAAGAGCCGAAATCGGATTACGCCGTCGTGGGAATTTATTTTTTCGATACGCGCGTCTTTGAAATTATTCGCGGACTGGAGCCTTCGGCGCGCGGCGAGCTTGAAATTACGGACGTAAACAACGATTATATTGAGCGCGGCGAAATGACGTGGAGCGAGCTGGAAGGCTGGTGGTCTGACGCCGGAACGTTCGACAGCCTGCAAAGGGCGTCGAATTTAGTCGCCGAAACCGGCGCGAATAAATTATAGCCCGCCGCCCGCGCTTCGGCAATCAGGATAAACGGCGTAATTATTACTATATAAATCCGATGTCAAACGAAACCATTTTAAATATCACGCCTGAACGGTTGAGCGAGATTCAGCGCGCCTGGGACGCGGCGAAACCGTTTCACTACGTCGTGATTGATGATTTTCTGGCAGCGGGTTTCGCCGAGGAAATTCTCGCGGCTTACCCGACGC
>DATHBC010000007.1:0-2230 GCA_035296345.1 Pyrinomonadaceae bacterium
GCCGCTTCGTCGGCGACGTCGGCAATCGAATAAATTACCCGCGTGCCGTTCGCGCTCAGCTCGTCGGCAAGCTCGCGCAGAGCGTCGCCGTTACGCGCCACCAGCACCAGCTTCGCGCCTTTTTCAGCCGCCATTCGCGCCGTCGTCAAGCCGATGCCGCTCGTCGCGCCCGTTATCACTATGACCTGTTCGCTGACTTTTTTAAGATTTAACCTCATTGCAGATTTCCCCTTTGCTCAAGATTTTTTTTTGAAATGATTTTTTGTGGATTGACAAAATAATTTCGCCGGTTATAACGTTTGAGAAACATCAGCCGGCGCGAGAAACGCGAAGAGAAAAAACGAATACAAAAGTTAATTCTTCTCTTTTTTCGCGTCTTTCGCGCACCCGCGCGGGCTGATTCTTCGGTTCTAACTCGTTCCGGTTGTCCGCGAAAATTGCGTATTCGACGCGGCGTTCTGAATCGGCTCGTTCGACAGCGAGCTCGGCGCATCGACGTGCGCGCCGTCGTCCACGCCGACGCCGAGACGGTCGACCAGCTCGCCGCCGAGCCACGCCGTCGCCAGCGATAAACCGACCGCCAGAAGCGCCGCAATTATCGCCGGATAGCCCGGCACGTGATTGGCGTCCGTGTATCGAAGCCCCCAGCTTACCGCAAACAAAGCAATCACGATGAGGTTTCCGACGCCGTGCAGCAGACCGACTCTTTTCGCCCGCACGCCCGACGGAATCGCCAGATAATCGATTAATCCCGGAATTGCCGCGACCAGACCGCCGATTAAACCGGCGAGAATCATATAATACGACAGTTGATACCAGAAATCGTTTTTCGTAAACATCGCCACGATGTCAAAAACGACCGCGACCGGCAGCAATCCCAATGGAAAAACGATTAACATCTGATGCGCTGCGTGTCCCAGTACTTTTGCCCTGCTTTCCATAGATATATTCTCCGCACGGCGCGCTCAAGCCAAACGTCTGCGCGCGGCTTCCCTCCTTTCGAAAAATTTCAAAGTAAGAAACGACAAATTCTGCAAGACTGATGCCAGACGCGATGCCTTCCGGTATTCGTATGGATAAAATACGAATCCGCGCGGCGTTGTATCTATTGCCTACAAACGCTTCCGCCGCTCGTCGCCCGCATACGGCGCAATAAAAAACCACAGGCGAAAATAAAAAACTTCCGCCTGTGGTTTTCGTCGATTGCCCGTCCAAGTCGTCAAACTATCTGTTCCGGCTCGTTTCCGTCCTCGCCGATTGACGGCTTATCGCGCGCGTCCGGCGGGTCTTCAATCGGAACGGTCGGCTGCTCGTCCGGCGGAACCGGAATCGCTTCGTCGCTTTTATCCGAGCGCGACGGCTCAATATCCGAGTTGTTTTGATTTGTGCTGTCAATCTCCGGCGAGTTTACGTCCGGATTCGGAATATTCTGCATAATTTCACGAAATTTCCTTTCAAAATTTTAAGCTCGAAAATCACGCTGCGCGCTTTGCGTCTTTCTTCTTTGCGTCCTTTGCGGTTAAAAAACTTCTTAACCACAAAGGACGCGAAGGTTAGCGCAAAGGGCGCAAAGAAAAATTTTTATTTAGCTGCTGATGGAAACCGATTCGGCGATTTTCTTTTCTTTCGTCTGCTCGTAATTTTCCACGTCCGAAGCGTTTTCGCTCGTCTGCGACTGGGTAGCCGAGCCGTCGTCTTCGCCTTCGGCTTTGCCGGGCGTCCGACCGGGGTCGCCCGATTGATTTCCCGTTCCGGATTCTCCGCTGCCGACCTCGCTCGGCTCGATGTCGGGCTGGCGCTGCTCGTCGCCTCCGCCGCCGGTCGTGCCGCTGCTGTTTTTTATCGCCTGCGCCGACGAGACGAACTGCTGGTCTCTTTTCGAATTCGGCTCTTCGCTGCCGCTCGGCATCTCTTCATTGCCGCTGATTTTTATATTCCCGTGATAATCGGCTCCGTATTGCGGGTCGTTATTTTGCTCTTGATTGCTCATTCTGCCTCCTTGCCATTTTATATTTTTTTTATGTAGAAACCCTTGTTTGCAAAAATCGTTCCCGCTTCGCAAATTCGCTGAAAGCGCCCGTTATTCAAAGATTTAACCGTCTGAGTGAAAGAATAGGATACAGAAAGAGCGTATTAAATTAAGGCAATACATCGCCGGCGCTTCCCGTTAAAAAACAAATTTATTTTTTAATTCGCCTTTTTATTGAGGTTAGTCCGCTCAGGGGTTTGC
>DATHBC010000008.1:0-2081 GCA_035296345.1 Pyrinomonadaceae bacterium
GTTTTTTTTATCTTGTAGGGTTAGGGAAACCGACGCCTCGGAAACCGGCGTGCCGCGATACGACAATTTTCCCGAAACTTCCGCGCCGCTCTGCGCGGCAATGCCGATTGCCAAAAAACAAATTAAACTTAAAATTTTTACTATCTTCATTTCATCTCCTTTTCCGCCCAGCGCGGAAGGTGGTTTATTTTTCTGCCGCAAACGGCAAGGTTTCCTGACTCGCAGCTAATATTTCTTTCCGACCGACACGCCTTCCCATTTTTATAAAAAAACAGTGGCTTTCTTTCTGTGTCGTCTTTCGCTGCTTACAGTTGCGTGGGCAGTCGCGGACTCGCACCGCGTTCCCTTGCACCGTTTGCTTATTCAATTACGAATTACGAATTACAAATTACAAATTACATAACGCTTTCCGGCATTCGTAATTCGCAATTCGTAATTCGCCTAATAAATCGCCGTCACTCGCCGCTTTCCGCTGAGCGGATTTTCGTCGAGCAAAACTTCGACGGCGAAAACTTCACGCAGAGTTTCCGCGTTTAAAACTTCTTCGGGCGCGCCCTGCGCCGCGATGCTTCCGTTTTTCAAAAGCAGAATCGTATCGGCAAATTCCGCCGCCAGATTCAAATCGTGCGTCACGACGACTGCCGCCGCTTTGTCCTTTTTGCAGCGGTCGCGCACGAGACGAAACATCAGCGCCTGGTGCGATAAATCGAGATTCGCCGTCGGTTCGTCGAGCAGCAGAATTTTCGCTTCGGTCGCCAGCGCGCGGGCGAAAACGACCCGCTGACGCTCGCCGCCGGAAAGCCGGTTCATCAAACGCGCGTCGTAATTTCTCAAATCGCAAATGTCCAGAGCATTTTTCGCCGCGCTCAAATCGCGCTCGCTCTCCCAGCCGAACACGCCGCCGTGCGCGAATCTGCCCGCCAGCACGAAGTCCAGAACCGCGACCGGAAACTTGGTTTCATTCTCCTGCGCGACGACCGACATTTTTCGCGCGATTTCCCGCCGCGGGTAACCCGGAAGCGGTTTTCCGGCGAGCAGAATTTCGCCTTTCGAAACCGGCAAAAAGCCGTTCAGAGCGCGCAACAGCGTCGTTTTCCCCGCGCCGTTCGCGCCCAGGACGGCGAGCGTTTCACCGCCGCGCAAAACGAACGAGACGTTTTGCAAAACCTCGCAATCGCCGTAATTGATTGAAATGTTTTGAGCTTCCAGCATCGCGACTCACGACTTTTTCAAAAGATAAATAAACATCGGCGCGCCGATCAGCGCCGTTATCGCGCCGACGGGCAGTTCGCGCGGCGCGATTGCCGTGCGCGCGACCGTATCAGCCAGCATGACGAAGATTGCGCCCGCGAAAGCCGTCGCCGGAATCACGCGGCGGTTGTCGCTGCCGAGCAAAAGCCTGACGATGTGCGGCACGACCAGACCGACGTAGCCGACCGAGCCGCTGGACGCGACGGCGATGCCGACCAGCGCGCTCGCCGTCGCAAAAACAATCAGGCGCGTTTTGCCGACCTCGACGCCGAAATCGAAGGCGTCGCGCTCGCCGAGCATCATTAAATTTAAAGAGCGCGCCGTCGCCGTCAGAATAATCGTGCCCAGAACGGCGGCGATAATCGCCAGATAAAACGAATTATTCGTCGCCTGCGATAAATCGCCCAGAAGCCAGAACGTGAAGCTTCTGAGTTTGGTCGCGTCGAGCAGGGTCGTCAGCAGAACGATTATCGAAGACAAAAACGTCGTCACGATAACGCCCGATAAAACCAGTCTCTCGGTGTTCATTCCGGCGCGGCTCTGCGCCATTTTGTAAACCGCGAAAGTCGCTAAACTCGCGCCCGCAAAAGCCGCCAACGGGCGCGCGAATTCAAAACCGCCGAAAAAAATAAACGCGAACATCGTGCCCAGCGCCGCGCCGTTGGAAACGCCGAGCAGATAAGGCTCGGCGAGCGGATTTCTGAGCAGCGACTGGAAAGCCGCGCCCGCCGCCGCCAGACTCGCGCCCGTCGCCAAGCCGAGCAGAACGCGCGGCAGCCGAATGTCAAACAAAATCGCCCGGTGGCGTTCGTCCAAATCGAAAAACGAAA
>DATHBC010000009.1:0-2752 GCA_035296345.1 Pyrinomonadaceae bacterium
AATCCGCGTTCTCGAAGTTCCCGAAAAGAAACAAATTTCGAAACAGGACGCGCCGAATCTCTACGAAATCCTGTCCGAAGAAATCCTGGAGCAGGACGATTGGCTGAAAACCGCCGCCGAATAAAAAAGAATAGACCACGAATTAAAAAAGTTAGACGGATGAGCGCGGATTTTATTTCATATTATCCGCGCTCATCCGTCTTATCGGTAGTCTATCTAATTGTTTTTTCCCATCTCGGGTTTTATCAGAAACAACCCGATTAAATAGAAAATCAAGGTGAAAAATTGAATATATCCGGTCGCGGGCGCAAATTTCGGCAAATCCAAAAGCCACGTAAACGCCTCTTTAGTCGGATTTTGCAAAATTCCCTGCCACCAGCTTCCGGCGGTCGGCGCGGCGAGATTGGCGAGAATTAAATATTTGACGACGAACGCCAGACCGAATAAGCCGCCGAGACTCTGAAGCAGCCGTTTCGGATTAAACTCGGCGAAAAGATTATTCCAGAGCGTCCAGAAAAAACAGAAAGCGAAAATCCAGAACGGCATTCCCTGCTCGGGCAAAAGCGCGTTAAAAACCTGCACCGAAGCCGTGAAAAGCGTCAGCAGAATCCAGCCGTTGGCGATGTTTTTCACGGTCGAAAAGCTCTCGGAAAACCAGCCCTCCAGCCGCATCAATCCCGCCCGGGAAAAAAGCAAAAGCAGAATAGAGGCGAAAATCAGGCACAGGAGCGACGGTTTCAGAAACAGAAAAGCGTTGTCCGCCTCGCCGAAACGCAAGCCGCCCAAAAGCGTCACGGTCAGAAAAATCGCGGGCAGAACCAGATATTGCAGAAAGGATTTTTGAGTCGCTTTTTGCCCTTTGTCTTTCGCCGCCAGAGGCACTTCGATTTTGGTGAGCTGCGGTTTTCGATTTACAGCCGGCGAAAGCGGCGGCGCGTTTACCTGTTTTTGAACGCCCGGCACGACCGTTTCTTCCTCGTCGGAAAACTGGGCTAACCTGCTCGCCGTTGAAAATTCCAGCAATTCGCCCTCGATAACAGGCAAAGAATCGGTCTGTTTTTCCGCATCGTTTTTTGATTTATCTGCATTCATCTGTCTGTATTATCTCTGCTGCGCTTTCACTTTCTCTCGCGAAAAACCTTCAGCGGGTTGAAATCTTCCGCCGACACCTGCAATCCCTGTTCGAGCTCGGCTTTCAGCTCGACCGGCGTTTTGAGCTGCAAACCGGCGTCGTCGGATTTAAAATTATTGTCCAGCGCAATGGCGTGATTAACCGTTTCCAAGCCCTGCCGGAAAAGCGCGTCGTCATTGGAAACTCTGCCCCAACCCTGCCGGTAAAAGCTGTAGGCGATATAAAACTGCGCCCGCGCATCGCGCCGCTCCGTGTCCGCTTTTGAAAAGGCGTCGCGCGCCAGCACGAAATTATCCTGCCGGAAAGCCTGTAAGCCTTCGTCAAATTTCGCGCGGTCGATTTCGTATGTGCTGGTCATCACCTGCGCGGTCGTCGTCGCTTTGTCAATCGTCTGCTGCGCTTTGGTCGGCAGCTCCGTCAGGCTTTTCGGCTCGGCGACGTAGAGCCACGCTACAAATAAACCGTAGAGAGCCGTCAAACAAACGCCTAAAATCTGGATATGCTTTTCTTTCATTGCTTGCTATAATGCGCCCAACACAAGAAGTTTGAAAGATGAATTTGCCGATGTCAATTAAAAAACTTCCGTTCGCCGCGCTGTTAGTTTCCGTTTTCTGCCTCGCCGGTTGCACGAAAGCGCAGACCATCGCCGAAGTTATTTTGCCCGCGCCGACACCGCCGCAGGTTCAAACCGCGGAAATTCCGAAAATTCAAAATCCGGGTAAAGTCGTTCACGTGCTGGTCGCGTTGTGCGACAACGAAAATCAGGGTATCGTGCCCGTTCCGAAATTTCTGGGAAACGGCGAGGACGCGGCGCGAAATCTGTATTGGGGCGCGGCGTACGGCGTGAAAACTTTTTTCTCGCGCTCGGCGAGCTGGACGCGCGTTGCCGAGATGAAAAATCCGTCGGCGAACGTGCTGGAAAGAATCGTCTTCAAGCACAAAACCGCCAACGTTTATCTGGTCGCCGACGCTTATCGAGGCAGCCGCATGCGCGAAACGATTAACGATTTTTTTGCGGCGACGGCGGGCGCGAAACTCGAAAACGTCAACGCGCGGAACGAAACGCTGCAAGTTTTCGGCTCGGCGAATCTCGTCGCGTTTATCGGTCATAACGGCTTGATGGATTTTTCGCTCGAAAATCAGCCCGCGAAAAAGGACGACGCGCCGCGCGACGCCGTAATCCTGGCTTGCGCCAGCCGCAATTATTTCACCGAGCCGCTGCGAAAAACGTCCGCCGCGCCGCTGCTCTGGACGACGAATCTGATGGCTCCCGAAGCTTATATTCTGCACGACGCGCTCGAAGGCTGGACGCGAGACGAAACGGACGCGCAAATCCGCGACCGCGCGGCGCAAGCCTACAGCAAGTACCAGAAAATCAGCTTAAAAGCCGCGCAGAATCTTCTGGTCACGGGCTGGTAAAAAACCGCGCCCGGCGGCGCGGCGGCGATTGCGGAAACAATCGAACTTTTTTCGGCAATCTAGAAGCCATCTCATAAATAAGATTTGAGCAAAATCAGGATACAAGCCAGATGAACAAAACCGAGAAAATTATCCAAATGATATTCGTAGCGAACCACGACTCGCCGGTAATTGTGCATCCAGGCAAAAAGTCTTTCGACT
>DATHBC010000010.1:0-5670 GCA_035296345.1 Pyrinomonadaceae bacterium
AATTCGAAATTTGTTTCGCCCGTTTGAGATTCGCTTTCCGGCTGCGACATTGAAAATGAAAAATTCCCGATTTCAGCTTCGCTCGAAACCTCTTCCGAATTCAACTCGTCGGCGGCGGCGGAATCAAAATCCGCCGAAAAATCCGGCGTCGATGCAAATTCGCCGAGCGTCTCGTCCGCGACCGACGATGACTGAAATCGTGAAGCTTCTTTTACATCGCCTTCATCATTTTCTTCCGAAACGGCAAATTCTGCGCGGGTTTCCGCCGAGATTTTCTCGGTTACGGTTTCTTCGAGCAGGTTTTCTTCTTTTAGTTCTTCGACAAGGTCTTCAAAAACGTTCATAGTTTCTTTTACCTGGATTTTTTTTGAGTCAAACATTTGGATGGATAAGTCGGTCGAGCGGCGGCATTATCAGCGGCAACGGCAATAAAGGCGGCGATAAAGCCGCCTCGCTTTAATCAAAAATAAAATTGGTGTGTCCTCTTTCGGTCAGCGTCAATGTCTGCGGCGGTTCGGTTCCGTATCCGGGTCTGGTCGCGATAATCGTAAATCCCAGACGAAGCTCGGCTTCAGTCGGCGTCACCGGACTCATCACAAAAGTGTAATTTCCGCGTCTGAGCGTTGTCGTGCCGGCATTGGTTCCGAGCGTGCCTTGTTGAGATTCGTTTAATTCCTGCAACCCGGCGTACCTGGCGTTTTGCGAGTAAAAGCTGTATTGAGCGGCGAGCACCGTCTTCATCGAGGCAAAGGCGTTTCCGTCTTCGGCGGCGTCCTTGGCTTTGCGAAGATACGGAAATGTAAGAATCGCCAGAATTGCGATAATGACCATCACCACTAAAACCTCGATTAACGAAAAACCGCGCTGCTTCCGGTTTTTATTTTTCATAGATACCTCTTTGTCCCTGCTGTCTGAAATTTGTAAAACTCCGGCGATGGCTGACAAATTTTGTCATTATTTGTGACAAGTTACGGCATTTCCCGGCTGGCTGAAAAACCGTCGTTTCACGATTCACCAATATCTATCGGAGCTTTACGAAAAGTGCGGTGAAAAACCCGTTTCGCCGCAGCGATGATTCTGCAACGCTTATGCCAGAGCGGAGTAATGAAAAACCGGAAACGGATAATGGAAAACGGTGTTTTTTAAAATTTTCCGTTTTCAGTTTTCAGTTTTCCATTTTCCGAAAAAAATAGTTGTTGTTTGAAGTTTTGTTTTTTGCTAAATTTTTGTAATTATAGAGTTTTGCAATTCGGTGCGGATTTCAGACAGGAGTGCGAGGATTTGACGGCAACAACCATCGAGCAGACAATCGAGACTTACGGGATAGAAAACTGGGGCGCGGGTTACTTCAGCGTCAACAAAAAGGGAAATCTTGTCGTCCATCCGGCGGAAAACGACACGAAATCAGCCGCCGACGTTCGGGAAATCATCGACGATTTGAAAAAACGCGGCATCAACGTGCCGGTTCTGCTGCGCTTTCCGCAACTAATCGTCGGACAAATCCGCAAGCTTCAGAAAGCCTTTAAAAGCTCCATCAAAGAATTCGATTATGACGGGCGTCATATGTGCGTCTATCCGATGAAGGTCAACCAGAATCGCGCCGTCGTCGAGGAATATCTGAAGGAAGGCGCGCGCTACGATTTCGGTTTGGAAGCCGGCTCGAAAGCCGAGCTCTACGCCGCGCTGGCGATGGAGCAATCCAATGATTCTCTTTTGGTTCTGAACGGTTTCAAGGACGAGGAATTTATCCGTCTCGCCTTTGCCGGCGCGCAAGCCGGAAAAAACGTCGTCATCGTCGTCGAAAAGCTTTCCGAGATGGAGCACACCTTAAAAATCGCCGACGAAGTGACCGCCAAAAATTCCGAAACCAAACTGCCGATGCTCGGCGTCCGCGTCAAGCTTTATTCGAAAGGCTCCGGCAAATGGGAAAAATCCGGCGGCGAAGCGGCGAAATTCGGTTTAACGACGACGGAGATTCTCGAAGTCATACGCCGCCTGAACGAATCCGGACGCACCGATATGCTGCGCCTGCTGCATTTTCACATCGGCTCGCAACTGACTGACATTAAACGTATTAAAAGCGCGATGCGCGAAGCCGCGCGCGTCTATTCCAAAATCCGCCAGCTCAACATTCCGATTGATTACCTGGACGTCGGCGGCGGAATGGCGGTCGATTACGACGGCTCGAAAACTTCCTTCGAGTCTTCTTCGAACTACAACGCGCAGGAATTTGCCAACGACGTGATTTACGTCATCAAAAACGTCTGCGACGACGAAAACGTGCCGCACCCGACGATTATTCAGGAATGCGGGCGCTTTATGTCGGCTTATCACGCCATTCTCGTGACGAACATTCAGGATGAAATCGAAACCGTCGTCGAAGACATCGCCGACCCGATAAAAATCGACACGGACGACCCGCAGGTCGTCAAAGAGCTTTTCGATTTGCGCGAGACGATAAACGGGAAAAATTATCAGGAATACTATCACGACGCGCTGGAAAACCGCGAAGAATTGTTCACGATGTTCAATCTCGGTTTGATTTCGCTCGAAGACCGTGGTAAGGGCGAGGTTTTGTTCTGGGACATCTGCGAGCGCGCCGACCAGTTTGCGCAGCAGAAAAAGTATGTATCCGAAGAGTTTGAAGACCTTCGGCAACTGCTCTGCGCCAAATACCTGGCAAACTTTTCCGTCTTTCGCTCGATGCCGGACAACTGGGCTTTAGAGCAGCTTTTTCCGATTATTCCCATTCACAGGCTCAACAAAAAGCCGACGGAATATGCTACGCTATGTGATATAACCTGCGATTCGGACGGCGTAGTCGAAAAGTTTGTGGATTTGCACGATGTCAAACCCGTCCTCGAATTACACAAATTGCAGGCGGGCGAACCGTATTATCTGGCGATGATGCTGGTCGGCGCGTATCAGGAAGTGATGGGCAACAATCACAACCTTTTCGGCGTGCCGCACGAAGCGCACATACACATCGACGAAAGCGGTTTTATCATTAAAAAAGTCATACAGGGCGCGACCTTGGGCGACTCGCTGTTGTCGGCGCGCTTTGAAGCCGGGCAGATGCACGACGGCTTCCGGCGCATCGTGTTGAAAAAAATTAAGGACGGCGAGATTTCCATGAAGGACGGCAATGAATTGATGGAATTTTATGAAAGTAAAATCAATTCCTACACTTATCTGTTGCCGAACGGAGATGGAAATTCTTAGTTTTTATGACTGTTGAGATAAATTGTCCGAAATGTAAAGGCTCGATGCAGGAAGGCATAGTCTTTGACCGCGGCGATTACAACATGAAATTAAAACCGGTCTGGGTAGAAGGCGCGCCGGAAAAATCTTTCTGGAGCGGACTGAAAACTAAAGGCAAACAAATGTTCACGGTGCGCACCTACCGTTGCCCGCAGTGCAATTATTTAGAGTTTTATACGGCTGAAAAAACGTCTAACGACTGGATTTAGACAAAATTTTATTGACGGAGAATCTATGGTAACCCAACGTAAACCGAAGGCTTCAAAATTTTTAACCGTTCCGACCCGACCTATTCCGGTTGACCGCGACCGCTCGGTCGCCGGTCTGCTGGAAAAAATGGAAGGCGCGGGTTTCGGCGCGAAACAACTGGCGGAAGCGCACCGCATCTGGCTGGATATGCTGGACGACAACTCGACGATTTACCTGTGCGGTTCGGGAAATTTGATTCCATCCGGCATGCGCCGCCTTCTGGCTTACGTTATCAAAAACCGTTTTGTCGACGTCCTGGTTTTATCCGGCACGGTGATTTTTCATGACATACACGAAACGCTGGGGCGCAATCACTATCAGGCGCATCCTTCGATGTCGGACGACGAGCTGGAATCGTCGGAAATTTATCGCATCGGCGACGTTCTGGTCAATCAGGACGAATTTCGCGAAGCCGACGAATGGATCGGCAGCGTCATCAATCAATTCGAACTCTCGCGCCCTTATTCCGTGCGCGAATTCCTGCACCTGCTCGGGCGCGAACTGGCGGAAATCGCGCACGAAGACGGCATTTTAACCGCCGCATACAAATCGCGCGTGCCGGTTTTCTGCCCGGACCTGGTCGGCTCGGAATTATCGGTCGGCATCGCCCGCGCCCGTTTCGAGAAAAAAATCCAGCTCGTTTTCGATTCGATTCAGGACACGATGGAAATGATGCAGATAACGCAGCGCACGCGCAATTCCGGCATCATCACGCTCGGCAGCATTTGCAGCCAGAATATGGTCAACGTCGCGGAGCTTTCCGCATACATCACGCGGACAAACGTGCGCGGTCACAAATACGCCGTTTCGGTGACGACCGACGCCTCGCCTTTAGAGGTTCGCACGCCTTCCATCAGCGGCAATCACACGCAGGTTTTCGGAAAATTACTGAAAAACGCCACGACCGCCTACGTCGCCAGCGACCCGTCAATCGCCGTTCCGATGCTCGTCACTGCGCTCTCGCAGACGGCGGCAAAATACATGAAGGGTCGCAAACGCCCGAGCTTTACGTTTGCCGGAAAAGATTTGGGAATTGATATTCCGTAAAGGTAAGCAGTGAGCGGTGAGCAGTTAGCAGTTTTGCTTTCTTTCTGCTCACCGCTCACCGCTTACCGCTCACTCATCTTATGTCAGAATCAGCAAATTTACCGATGAATTTCGGCGGGATTGCCGAAGAGGAGTTTTCCGGTTTCGAGGCATCGCGGATTCTCGTTTTACCGGTCGCTTACGAGGGCACGGTTTCCTACGGCACGGGCACGGAAGCGGGCGCGATGGCGATTGTCGACGCTTCCCGCAATATGGAGCTTTACGACGAGGAAACCGACGCGGAAGTTTACAGGCTCGGCATTCACACTCTGGAAGAATTTGCGCCGCTCGAGACGCCCGAAGCGATGATGAACGCGCTTTACGAGCGCACGAAAGAGCTGCTTAAGGAAGATAAATTTCTCTGCATGCTCGGCGGCGAGCATTCCGTTTCCGCTCCCGTCATTCGCGCGCACGCCGAAAAATTTCACAATCTCTCGATTTTGCAGATTGACGCCCACGCCGACCTGCGCGACGAATACGACGGCACGCCGCACTCGCACGCTTCGATAATGGCTCGCGTCGTCAAGGATTTGCGGATTCCGTCCGTGCAGGTCGGCATCCGTTCGATTTCCGCCGACGAGGCGCGCGCTCTGGATTCCGGCTTGCCGACCAGGATTTTCTGGGCGAAAGACGTTGCCGGGCGCACCGATTGGATTGACGACGCGGTCGATTCGCTGACCGAAAATGTTTATCTGACCATTGACATCGACGGGCTTGACCCGAGCCTCGTGCCGACGACCGGAACGCCTGAGCCGGGCGGTCTCGGCTGGTATGAAACCTTGACTTTAATACGCAAGCTCGCTCAGAAAAAGCGTATCGTCGGGATGGATTTGGTCGAGTTTTCCAAGACCGACAATTCCGACGCGCCTGCTTTTCTGTGCGCCAAGCTCGTCTATAAATCGCTCGCCTATATCTTTCGCAGCGAAACACCGAAAGTTCGCGGAAAATCGGCTTAGCTGCAAACAAAAATAAATAAGCCGCAAAAGAACAAAAAAAAACTCAAAAAGATTCAGCCGCGAATGACATGAATCAAATTAAGATGAATTAATTTCAAATTCGTGCGTCACGGCATCC
>DATHBC010000011.1:0-1936 GCA_035296345.1 Pyrinomonadaceae bacterium
GCGGAATTTACCGAAAGCGCAAAAGATTTTTTCACGCGCGGCGAGCGCGGCGACGGCTGGAAATTGAGCGTTCTGGCGAGCGAGGACATTTACGAAACCGTCCGGCTGGTCGAAGATTTTAACGCCGCGCACGCGCCCTTCGCCGAGTGCGACTCGCTGGAGATAAAAGCAGATTCCGCTTCGTTAATCGAAAGCTGCGCCGCCGTCGTGCCGCCGCAGTTTACCGGCTATTTTGAAATTCCGATGGGCAGCAGGGATTTCGGCGAAATAATCGTCGCGCTGGCATTGACGAAGCAGCGCGCCAAGATTCGCACCGGCGGCACGACGCCCGAAGCCTTTCCGCGACCGGATGAAGTCACGCGCTTTATCCGCACCTGCACGGCGGCAAACGTGCCGTTTAAAGCCACCGCCGGGCTGCATCACCCGGTGCGCTGCCAAAAATCTCTGACTTACGAAAAAGACGCGCCCGTCGGAATGATGTACGGCTTTCTGAACGTTTTTCTGGCGGCGGCGTTTGCGCGTCTGGGCTTTAAACCCGCGCTGCTCAACGAGCTTTTGGAAGACGAGTGGGCGGAAAGCTTTATCTTCGACGCGAGCGGCGTCTGGTGGCGGCAGGAGCATTTTCTGAGCACCGCGCAGTTGAAACTGCTGCGCGAGCGCAGCGCAATCAGCTTCGGCTCGTGCTCGTTCGAAGAACCGATTGCCGATTTGCAGGAGATGGAGATTTTATAACCTCGGACGTTCAACATTTATCACCGGAACAAATGAAAAGTGTTGAATGATAAACGGTAAACGATAAATGATAAATGTAAACGAAACGCACGACCCGAATTTAAAAAGCTGGGTCGAATCAGCCAACGCGCCCGGCACGGATTTTCCGATTCAGAATTTGCCCTACTGCTTTTTCTATCAAAGAGACAATTTAAAACACGAGCGATTGGGCTTTGCCGTCGGCGACCAAGTGCTGGATTTCGACGCCTGCTGGGAGCAAGGCTTGTTTGGAAATAAGGAATCCGAAGTATATAAATCGCTCGAAGATTTAACTTATGATTTTTCTTTGAATCGCGGCGTCGAAAATCTGACTCCGAAAACGATTTCCTTTATTCGTCGTCGTTTAATCGAAGCTCTGGCGGAAAATGCCGCCGAGCAGGACCGCAGAATCGTCGAGAAAAATTTGCTCTCAATATCGGAAGTCGAATTTCTCGTTCCTTTCGAAATCGGCGATTATACCGATTTTTACTGCTCGATTTTTCACGCCACCAACGTCGGGTCGATGTTTCGCCCCGACAATCCGCTGCTGCCGAATTACAAATACGTGCCAATCGGCTATCACGGGCGCGCGTCTTCGATTGTCGTTTCGGGAACGGATATTAAACGCCCGAAAGGTCAAAACCGCGCCGACGCGGAACAGCCGCCGGTTTACATCCCGTGCAAAAATCTCGATTACGAGATGGAAGTCGGATTTTTTGTCGGGCAGGGAAATGCTTTAGGCGAGCCGATTTCCATTCAGGACGCGGAAAAACATATTTTCGGTTTGTGTCTGGTTAACGACTGGTCGGCGCGCGACATACAAGCCTGGGAATATCAACCCTTAGGTCCTTTCCTGGCGAAAAATTTCGCGACCAGCGTTTCGCCGTTTGTCGTGACGATAGAGGCGCTCGCGCCGTTTCGGACAAAGGCGTTTGAGCGACCGGAAGGCGACCCGCAGCCGCTCGATTATTTATCTTCCGAAGCGAACGAAACGGGCGGCGGCTTTGACGTCAATCTCGAAGTTTATCTGCAAACCGCGAAAATGCGCGAAGAATCGGTCGAGCCCTTCCTGCTCTCGCGCTCGAATATGAAGGATTTATATTGGACAATCGGGCAAATGTTGACGCATCACGCTTCAAACGGCTGCAATTTGCAAACTGGCGATTTGATTGCGACCGGCACGGTT
>DATHBC010000012.1:0-9439 GCA_035296345.1 Pyrinomonadaceae bacterium
AACCGCCCTCCGCCGACACGCCCAGATAGCCCGCGCCCGCGCCGCACGGATACGGGCGATGCGTGCCCTTGTGAATTTCGCGCAGGGCGTTTGCCATATTCAAAAAAGGAAATCTCTCGCCGTTAATAACGCGACGCTCGAATTCCTCGCCGCAGGAAATCATCTGTTCGAGCATGTTCTCAAGCTGCTTTAAATTCATCTCGCCCGCGCCGTTCGGCGACGAAAGCATCGGCGAAAAACCGACGCTGTGAAAGCCGAGCGAGATGAATTCCGAGAGCGTCTCGCGCAGAAAAAGATTGTCGGGCGTGACGGTCACGCGCGCGGAAACCTGCATCTCGCGCTGCATGGCGAGAAGCGGGCGAACGTTTTCCAGAATCCGTTCGTAGCTGCCGCTGCCGCTTTTAAAGGCTCGCAGGCGATTGTGAACCTCGCCGATTCCGTCGAGGCTGACGGTCAAGGCAAATTTATGGCGCTCGAAAAATTCGCCGTCTTCGGGCGTCAGCAAAGTGCCGTTGGTCGTTATCGAAAAATTGACGGAAACGTTTTTCGCAGCGGCTAAAGCGGCGGCTTGCCCGGTGCATTCGCGCACAAGCTTGCGATTCGTCAAAGGCTCGCCGCCGAGAAAGGCGAGATTGACGGTTTCGCCCGGCGCAGCTTCGGAAAACAGAAGATTCACGGACGCCAGCGCGACCTCCGCGCTCATATCTTTATTTTTCGCGCCGAAATTGCCTTCCTGCGCGTAGCAATACGTGCAGCCCAGATTGCATTTCTGCGCGACGGCAAGCGACAGCGAGCGAACCGGAGCATGTGTCAAAGGCTCGTCCGTAATATAATCCGGCGCGGAAAGACCGAATTTTTCGAGCAGCTCGTCCGAGTCGTCCCTTAAACCGCCTTCGAGCGCCGCCGCAATTTCGTCGGAAATCGTAAAAATACGCGAGCCGTTGACGAGCAGAATGTGTTTCTCCGTTTCGGTCGCGAAAAGATGAAAGTCTGCCTGTTTTACGGGCGCGGGCTGCGGGGCGGGCGAGCTTCGCTGAATCCGGATTAAAGGCAGATTTTGAACGGTATCTCTCATAAACGTTTTCGCCGGGCAAAAGAAGGCGAATCAAACGAAAAGACAGCCAGAAACAATCGCTGAATTTCGACTTTCTGCGGCTGATTCGCCTTCATAAAAAAAAATTTACTTTTCCGCGTTTTTCTTTTTCGGCACGGGTTCTTCGTCCGTGCCGCCGATGATAAAGCGCAGCTCTGTTTCCCAGTCGCGAAACAAATCGGTGTAGTTCACGAGATTCGGGTCCATCCAGTCATCGACGAGGTAAACTCTCGGCGTTTCTTCGGTGCGGTCTTTCTGCATCCAGTTGTTGCCCGCGCTCGTGCCGTCGGGACGCGCCTCGACGTTGACGTAATCGGGTCGCGTCGCCGCCCAGTAAAAACAGGCGCACTCGCGATAATCGTTCTGCCACGGCGAACAGAGGCTTTGCGTCAATTGTCCGGGCGGCGCAATATCTCTGGCTATCACCGCCGTTTTCGTGGTTTCGCCGTTAATCTCGGCTTCGTCAAAAAACTGCCGGACTTCCAGTTTGATTTCGACGGTTTTCGTCGCATCTTCCAGCGATTCAAACCGGCAGTTGACCGTCTTTCCGCTAAAATCGTGCACAATCAGAGCCAGCGCGTTTGACCATTCCAGCGGCATCAGCGGGTCGCTAAAGGTCGTATCGGGTAATGATTCGATGTTTCCGTCCGGATATTTCGGTCCGACGACCTTCACCATAAACGAAACGTCCTCGATGAACATCAGGCGATAGCCCTCTTCCAGCACTTTCGCCGCGGGCGGAGCGTCCGGGTCGACGCCGACGACGAAATTGCTGGCTTCGTGCAGCTCGATGCCGACCAGAATGCGTTTCCAGATGTTGCGAAAGTCCATCTCCAAGCCGGGAAAGGCGTTGGAAATCGCCGAATGCGGCAGCGTGCTCGGCGGATTGCCCGCCGCCTGATACTGCAGCTGCGCGGAAAGATTTTTTGCTTTAATTGATTTATTCATCGCCTATACTCTCTGCCAATTCAACGTAATATTCGGCGGCGGCGCGAACTTTGTTCACCTGCCGCCGGGTCAAAGCCAGATGCCGCCCGTCGGCGCCGCGCATCAGCGCGGGCATTTTTCGTCTTTTTTCGTTCGACAGGTCGCCGACTTCGTCATAATCGCGAAGCACGCGCGCAAACCACGCCAGCGAGCCGCTTTCCAGCGCCAGCAAAACACGCTCGTGACGCGAGCGAATCGCCAGCGAATCCGCGACCGCCGGGTTGACAATCGGCTCCAGCGCGCGATTGACGTCCAGAAAATCCATGCGCGCCATGCCGACGCCGCGATTTCTCGAAGGCAGATTCATCTGCGCCGTGTTCATCAGCCGAACGGTTTCCAGCGCGCGCCGGACAATCTCGCGCACGTCGGCAATTTCCTCGGCGGTCAGAGGCTCGTCAAAGTCCGGTCCGAACATCGCCTGTTCGAGCTCGTCGCCGACGGTTCTGACCGGCATACTGTCGGGCGCGAAAGTCGGCGGTCCGGCGGCAATCCGCGCATAGGCGCTCAGGGTTTCGCCTGCTATTTCCATCGACACTTCGACGATGCCGTC
Organism: Pyrinomonadaceae bacterium; assembly: GCA_035296345.1. Taxonomy (GTDB): domain Bacteria; phylum Acidobacteriota; class Blastocatellia; order Pyrinomonadales; family Pyrinomonadaceae; genus JALZHR01. Next base: position 2,631 of record DATHBC010000012.1, read on the forward strand.
GCATTCGTCGTCCAGATAGCCGTAGCTGATTTGACCGTTGCCGTCGTCGGTCGGCTTTCCGGCGTAAATCGCCGCCGGATTTGTCGCGCGGCGCATGCCCATCGGATTTTCTTCGACGTTATAAGGGTCGACGTAGCCTTTCCACGTTCCCTTGTTCGGGTCGTAAACGGCATCCTTGATATTCGGGTCTTTTTCGTCGGCTTTATCTGCTTGCGGGTCGGGCGGCGGACCGTAAACGTATCCGGCGGCGGGCGTAAAGCGCAGGCGAATCTCCGGGAAAGCGGCGGTCGGTTTTATATACTGCACGAAACCGAGCGGGATGGATTTTCCGTCGAGAAAATTTTTGCATAAGCCGTTTAAAGGCTGCGGTTCGTGATTGCTGAAACCGGCGGCTCGCGCTTCTATCTTGTCGTGCTCATCGCGCGTGCGGCGAAACGCCTTGATGTTGGCGACCACCACGTTCCATTTTAAATCCCCGGGCGAAAGTCCGGCTTTCGCCAAAATGCCGGTCGTCAGCGGAACCAGTTCGTCCTCGCCGTCAAAGCGAGCCCAGACTTCCAGAAACGGCGCGATAGGACGGACGTTTCCCGCGCCGTCGCGAAAATTAACTTTTTCCGGCGTGAAAGCGGTAATCTCGCCCGTCTGCCGGTCAACCAGAAAGGTTTCGGCGGCGACAATCCGCCGGACGCCGAGCGGGTCTGTAATCTTCAGCTCGTAATTATCCATCGGCTCGACGCTTGAACCGAGCCGCGCGATGGCAAACGGCGGAAGAATGCGAAGCTCTGCGATTTTTTTTGCCATATTTTTTCAGCCTCCGATTAAAGTCTCGACCTGCGCCAGCGCCGTCCGGTTTGCCGATTCCAAGCCGTTTAAATACGCCTCGTATTCGCCCTTAGAGTCGCCAATCAGTTTTTTAATATATTGCTCGGACGCGAGCAGCAAATCGCGGTGCAGTCGCCAGCGGTCGGCGCTGCGCGTAGCCAGCGACAGCGAATACGGCATCTCGAACGGCGGTCCGGCGAGCAGCTCGCCGCCTTTACTTAAAGGCAAATCCATCAAAATCTCGGTGATGGAGCGGATGTTATACATTTCGCCGAACGCCCACGAAACCAGCAATCCGCGCGGCGTTCGTCCCGACGACCTGAGCGGCGCTTCTATCTGAAACGAGTGCATCAGATACATCAAAAGCATCCGGTAACGCAGATTTAAAAGCCCTGCCCAGGTATTGGCGAGCGGATTGCTGATGTATCTGTCCTCCGGCGCGCTTGCGTCGGTCGTCGGATTTCTGGCGACGCTGCGCGACGGTTTCCAGCCTTTTTCGTCGGGAAAATCGCGGTAAATGTTCAGAAATTTTCCGAAGTGCGAATCTTCCAGCGACTTGCCGATGGTCGCGCCCTCGCCCTGCGCGGCGATTTTTTCAATGGCGGCGATAGCCGATTTTCGGTCGGACGCCGTGTCGATATAAATATCTTTGTAGCCGAGTCCCCATTCGCTCGGCTTGACCTGAAAAGGCTCGGAGCTGGCTCGAATATCGGACGAAGCGATAAACGAGGGCGGAGCGGGCTTCGGGTCTTTTTCCTGCGCGGGCTGCTGAAACAGCGCGAGTATCGCGGAATAAACGATGCCGACGCGGTTGACTTTTATTTTGTCGCTGCCCTTGCCGTCACCTTCGTCGCCGGAATTTTCGCCCTCGACGTATTTTTGAATCGCTTCGATTTCTTTCGTCAATCCGAGGTCGGCGATGGTTTTCTCGTCCGGCATCTCGGCGAGGACGTATTTGCCCAGAGATTTTTTGGTCAGCGGCTCAAGCTCGAACGGAAACGGATACAAATCGACCGGAATCGGATAATCTTCGCGTTCAAAGGAAAGCGGACCGCCGATTAAGGTCAGCAGATTTTCGACCGTCACCAGATGTCCCATTTCCTCGCGCGCGATTTCCAGAATCAACGCTTTCCATTCCTGCGTCAATTGCCGGTGCTTCGGGTCGGTCAGGTGTCGCCCGCCGAGCGAGTAACCGGCATACAGATACTGCACCATCAGGGCATGCTCGACCTCTGCGCCGACGTGCATCAGATAAATGGCGCGGTCGCGCGGCGCGGTAAGAATGTCGAGAGACGGTTTTTCCTCGACCCGATGCTCGGCGGCGGTTTCCAGCACGGTCGAAGGCAGAGTCGGAGCGTCGGCTTCGGCTAGAAAACCGGCTCGCCGGGAAGCGGCTCCGGCTGCCGAATCCGGCTCATTCCACAATAAATGTTTGGTTAATCTTCTTGCCACAATTCTCCCTGAATGATTTCCCCGGAGGGGTTTCTTAATAAATAAAAAAAGCCGAAAATGCTTTCCAGCGGCAGGATAATCGGTTTCTTTCAGGATTTATTTTCGTTTTGCGATTCGCAGCATAATCTATAGACACTTGAGGCGCTGAATTTCAGACACAGACTCAAGCCGTTTACTTTTCTCTTTCGGTAAAACTCGGTCTTAAGCTAGCTTTTTTTCCGTAAACGCTCTCTGATTTTCCCCGTGGGAACATTTTCGGCAAAGCTCTTATGTCGTCGGTTGATAGAAGCTATCACAGGTTAATTTTACCTGTCAATATTTTTTTAGACTCCTCACGATTCAAACGAAAAAGCCCGGCTCACAGGACAGAGCGGACGCCGCGCCGGAGATAGAACGACGGCGTCCGCCGCGCCGGGCTTTTTCGTCAGGCGGCTAACCCGACGACCGGGGCGATTAACTAATGAAAAAGGGACCGTGCCACGTGAACGACGGTCCGGAATCGCGCCAGAAATGCGCTAATCTGTTTCCGATACGCGCCACGACTTCCAGATTTCCCGGGCTGCCGTAATTGCTCTGAATCAGCGAAACTGCGGCGACCTGCCCGGCGGATTGACCAAAAGGAAAAGGACCGTTCCAGGTGTTTCCCGAGTCATTATTGCGCCAGTAATGCGCCATCCCGCCGGTGGTTAAAGGCACGACGACCTCAAAGTTTCCTTTTGTTCCGAAGCGGCTCTGAATCAACGACGGCACGCCCGCCGCCGTCGAAGCTCCGAAAAAGGTCGGACCGCTCCACGTAAACGGCGATGCCGAGCCGCGCCAGAAATGTGCCAGACGATTTCCGATGCGCGCCACGACTTCCAGATTTCCCGGACTTCCGTAGTTACTCTGAATTAAAGAAACCGCGGCGACCTGTCCGGCTGACTGCCCGAAGGCAGTGGGACCGTTCCACGTATTTCCCGAATCGTTATTGCGCCAGTAGTGACCCATTCCGCCGGTGGCGAGCGGAACGACCAGTTCAAAGTTTCCCTTCGTTCCGAAGCGACCTTGAATCAGCGACGGATTACCTGTCGCCGTCGAGGCTCCGAAAAAGAACGCACCGCTCCACGTAAACGGCGATGCCGAGCCGCGCCAGAAATGCGCCAGACGATTTCCGATACGAGCGACGACTTCCAGATTTCCCGGACTTCCGTAATTGCTCTGAATCATCGAAGCGTTGGCGACCTGACCGGCAGACTGCCCGAAAGGAGTCCCCGCGCTCCACGCGTTGCCGGCGTCGTTATTGCGCCAGTAATGCGCCATCCCGGTAGTCGTCAGCGGCATGATGACTTCAAAATTTCCCTTTGTTCCGAAACGGCTCTGAACCAGTGACGGATTGCCCGCCGCGCCCGGCAAAAGCCGCGGGTCCCAGCCGATTTGACCGCGGCTCCACTGGCAGATGCTCAGCGTGTTTCCCTTCATCAGGCATTCGACCTGCGTGCCGCCGCAATTGACGCAGTTGTTGTTCGGAACCTGCAAATAACCGGCATTGCCGCAGCCGCAGCTTCCGTATTCGTCCGCCGCGCCGAAAATATGTCCGGTTTCGTGCGCGAAGACTTTATTAATCTGGTCAGGTCCCCAGCCGTCATTGCTGTATTCCATACACAGGTAATCCGAGTAGGCGTAAGCGAAATGATGCAGCTTATACTTGGTAAAAAATGCGGCGTAAGCCCAGCGGGTTCCTTTGCTGCCGCGCAAATTTTCGACGTATTGGGCGACGCTCGAAACGCCCATCTGCTGCAGCGCCGGGTTGCGCCAGACGGATTCGCACGCCTCGTAGGAATTACAGCTCGTATTCGGAGCAGCCGAGACGGTAATGTGGCGAATGTCGTAAACGAAACTGACCCCGGCTAAAGGCTCGGCGTTGGCGAGAAAATTCAAGCCTTCCTGCACCTCGGCGATAATCTTGGATCTTTCGGCATCCGTCAGCCCCAGCCCCGACGCCGTGCCGGAAACCATTATGATTCCGACCGCGACCGAGCCGATTAAATAATCACTCGTCGTCGCGGCGGCGCTCGGAATCATACTTTTTTTTTCTTCTGAAAGGGCAGCCAGCTCCTCGTCGTTTTCGACGTGGCGCGGCGGCTCGTAGCCGGGCGTGTCCCAATTCAATCCTTCGGTCTCCGCCAGAAAACCGCTCCGCCTTTTTGATTGGCTCAGGCTCCAGCCGCTCGCCGCTAAACGTGAAGTTTCGTCCAGCTCTGCGGGCGGCTCGGTTTGCGATTTTTCCAGCGAATCAGCCGCGACGTCTTCGGGAAGGCGCGCCAGCAGAACGCTGTCGGTAAAAACCTGCGTTACGCGACCGCCGACTCTTTCGATTTCCTCTGTCGATTCCTGAATATTCTGCGTGTAAAGAAGCACATCTTCTGCCATATATTTTTTTCTCCTTCATGTAGAAATGTTTGTGAAACGCTGCCGCTCGTCGCTATTTATCGCCGTCGAAAAACTAAAAGCCGCGCTTTTCGGATTTCTATGTTTTCGGATACGCCGCGAGCGACTCTGATTTTCTGCGCGCCTGTCGTCGGTCGGTTAAGGTATTCGGTTAAAGGTTTTTAAAGCAAAACAAAAAAGCCGTTTAACCGTTTTCCGGCTGGACGACTTTGCTTCGGCTTTTCTTTTTATGATTTTAATTGCGCCGCTTAAAATCCGGCGGACTCTTTCGGCTCGGCGGCGCGGATAATTTAGACGAAAACCCGCGTCTGCCTGCAAAAGCCTTTCTTTTAACGGATTGCGGGAATTGCCCGACATAATCACCTTTTAACCTTTAATGATTTAAGCTCGAAACCGTCTGAACAGGCAGGTCGTAAAATTTACGGACGAGCCTGAATTTCAATGCGGCATTGAAACTTATCTTCCTGTTTAAGCTCATTTTCCGCCGAAAACGCCCTGACGAATTTTCGTTCGGAACATCTGCGGCTTCTGCTTCGGTGTTGTCGGTTCGCTAAACCTATCACAGGTTAAAATGCGTGTCAATATATTTTTTTTTAAGATTTGAATGAAAGCCGGGAGAGAACGAAAAAGCCCGGGATGCCTGACGTCCCGAGCCTTTTCGTTTTCCAAAGGAGTAAGAGAATATGAACCGCAGAATCGTCGCCGACCTTCTCTGCTGCTGCTGTATGAAAGATTTATTCGCGATTGGTTTCCAGAAAAGGCTGAAAACAATTTTTTGCCCGGCTAAATCCCTAAGCTCGATAAGCCCCAAACTCCGGGAATAAGAACCGGGCGGCGGCATATGATAGTATGTTTTATTGATTTGTCATCAGTTTTATATTCTTTTGCAGTCGTTTCAGAGCGGAATTATTTTGATGAATTCGGAAATTTTAATCATCGGCGCGGGCGTTATCGGATTGGCTCTGGCGCGCAGCTTGAAAAAATCCGGCGCTGCCGGGCAAATTACGATACTCGAACGCGGCAGCGCCGGGCGCGAAGCTTCTCTTGCCGCCGCCGGAATGCTCGCGCCGCAGGCGGAAACCGACAAAACGGACGATTTTTTTGATTTTTGCCGCCAATCAAACAAACTTTACCCGCAGTTTGCCGCAGAATTATTGGACGAAACCGGCATCGACATCGAGCTCGACCGCGCGGGCACGCTTTATCTGGCGTTTTCCGACGAAGACGTGCGCGAAATCAACCGCCGGTATGCGTGGCAGAAAGGCGCGGGTCTGCCGGTCGAATACCTGACGGCTGAAGAAATCAGGCGCAGCGAGCCGTTCGTTTCGCCCGACGTGCGCGAAGGCTTGTTTTTTCCGAACGACTGGCAGGTCGAAAATCGCAAGCTGCTTTTCGCGCTGCAAAAATTCGCCGGGCTGAATGCAATTAAAATCGTCGAAAACGCGGAAGTTAAAAATTTAATCGTGGAAAACGGCAGAGCCGCCGGCGCGGAAACCGAAACCGAAAAATTTTCGGCGAGCGCGGTTATTTTAACCGCCGGCGCGTGGACGTCGCTCGTTAAGGCGAACAATCTCGATTTGCCTTTCGAGGTGCGACCGATTCGCGGGCAGATGCTGAGTTTTCAGACGGCGCGGCGCGTTTTTCGGCGCGTTATATACAGCCCGCGCGGCTATCTCGTGCCGCGACGAGACGGGCGCATCCTGGCGGGCGCGACGGTCGAAGACGTCGGCTTTGACAAAAGCCTGACCGAAGCGGGAATCGACTTTTTGTTTGAACACGCTTTGGAAATCGCGCCGAGCCTTGCTAATTTAGAGATTACCGATAAATGGTGCGGCTTGCGCCCCTTTGCCGCGGGCGCGATGCCCGTTTTGGGCGCTTTACCCGAAGCGGAAAATCTTTTTGTGGCGACGGCGCATTACCGCAACGGGATTTTGCTGGCTCCGGTGACGGCGGAAACGCTTGCCGGCAAAATAGTTAAAAATGTAGAATCGCGTTATTTACGGATTTTCAGCCCGGCGGCAAACGGTCGCGAGTCAAGAGTCGCGACCGTTCGCGAGTTATGAGTCGGGAAGGCGGACGAGTATTTCCCGCGCCCGGCTGTTATCTCT
>DATHBC010000013.1:0-2309 GCA_035296345.1 Pyrinomonadaceae bacterium
GCCCATTCCGGTCACGGCGACGCCGCTGCGGTGATGCGTGCCGCCGGCTGCCGCCAAATAAAAGGCGTGGTTGCCGATGCCGGAATTGATGTGAACGCCGCCCGAATCCGCAGTTCCGGTGTAGCGTTCGGCATAGTGGTCGGGGTCGTCGTCCGATGTGTAACCGGCGTTTCCGGCGAGGTGCGGATTGTTCATATAGCGAAGCGCATCGCCGGCGGTTCCCGGCGTGTAAGCGTCTTCGCCGATTTTCCAGGTATCGCCGCTGACTACTCCGCCGTCGGCGTATAATTCGACCATCACGCCGAAAACGTCGGACATCGATTCATTCAGCGCGCCCGATTCATTCGCGTAGGTCAGATTCGCCGTTCTTTCCGTGATGCCGTGCGTCATTTCGTGACCGCAGATGTCAATCGTCGTCAAGGGCAAAAACTGCGAGCCGTCGCCGTCGCCGTAAGACATCTGGTTGTTATACCAGAAGGCGTTGTTGTAGCGACCGCTGCTGCCGAAATGAACTCTGGAAGTAATTAAGCTGATTGAGCTGTTCGCCGCCGCCGTCGTCGTTCCGGGACCGCCCGCGCCGTCGACGCCGTTGCGATTGTGCGTGTTCAGAAAATAATCGTAGGTTTTCGCCGCGCCGTAATGCGCGTCGACGCCGGCTTGCTGAATCGACGTATTCCAAACGTCGTCCGCGTCGGTGTAGCGCGACTGCGTGCCGCCCGTGCCGGTCGTTTCGTTGCCGGTGCTGTTCATATTGAAAGTACCCATCTTGCGGGTCAAATCTTCCATATAATACGTGCCGCCGGCGCTGCTGGTAGTGATGGTCACCGTGCCGCTGTAGCGCGACGAGCCGGTTCCGGTTTTCAGGTTGTTGTAGGTAAAAACCCGCTCGCCCGTCTGCGCGTCGATAAAATCGACCGGCACAGCCGTTTCGCGCGAGCCGTCGATGCGCGGCATCTCGATGCGCCAGGTCAAATGGTCGCGCGTTTCGCCGCGATAAATCCAGAGGCTGACCTGCGGTTTTTCGCTTTCCTTCGCCGAACCGTTATACAGGCTGTTGGCGATGGCAATCGCGTCCCCGGCAGACAAGGTCGGTTCGGTGCTGACCGAAATTCCTTCCTTCAGGTTATCCGTGACGGTGGAAACTTCGCCGTCGGATTTTAAGTGAACGATGGCTTCGCCTTCCCAGACGGGAACGCCGCCGACGGATTGACGAAAGCGGGTGTGCGCCATTCTCAATTCGTCGATTTCTGTTTTCTGAATTTGGAATTCATCGGAGTTGCCGATGCCGCGCTGCAGCGAACGATTGCGGAGAACTTCGATGCTGATTTGTTTTGCCGTTTCCAGCTCGTCCGGCGAGCCGGCATTGAATATGGTCTTATTCGCGCCGACGCGGTTTGCCACCATACCGAAGATGAGAAGCCCGGCGAAAAGCGCCGCGGCTGTGATACCTAGAATTTTTTTCACGCTCTATATTACTCCTTAGCCTTAAATTTGGAATTTTTGCCGATAAATATTATCAAGCCGTATAAAATAAGCGCTAACATGGGCGCGGAGAATAAATTTTTCCAAATGTTTCGAGGGTAAGCAGACTTGTTTCCGCAAAGTTCGTCGGATTTTACTACAAAAACAAGAAGGTGGAAGATACTATAAAGCTTTCTTATTCAGGGTGTCAAGGAAGTTTGTAGCACAAAGCGGCGAAAAAGCGTAAAAAAGTCGCGCCCGGGTTGCCGCAGCGTTTAAAATAATGGTATAGCCGCCGCCTTTAAAATAACGGCGTAAACATGCCTGACTCACCGAACCGGTTATTTGAAAGAAGCTATCTGCTCTGGACGAGAAAGGCATAAACTGTTTGAGATTTTTGTAAAAACGGGGACTATTGGAATTGGAGCGTGAAAATTTGTTATGAAGAACGTGTTTTATTTTTTATTGTTTGTTTTATTAAACGCCGGCATTTCTTCGGCGCAGCCCGCTGCCGTCGTCGCCGATGTTTCATCCGAAATCGTCAAAATCGAAGCGCAGCCCGATAAAGGTTTTGCTTATCCGTATTATCTCTATGTGCCGAAGGTCATGCGCGAAGAAGCGGCTGGCGGCAGGAAAAAGACGCGCGCGCTGCTCGTCATCCCGAACAATGCGGGCAAAACCAGAGACGATTTCAACGTTCACGAAGAAGACGTCAAGCGCAGAATCAAGAATAACGCTCAAATCGCCGCGCGGCTCGGAGTCGCTCTTTTAACGCCGGTTTTTCCGCGCCCGCAGACCGACTGGCAGATTTACACGCACGCCCTCGACCGCGACGCGATGACGACCGA
>DATHBC010000014.1:0-2489 GCA_035296345.1 Pyrinomonadaceae bacterium
GCTGGACGCGCGCGGCGACGAAAAATATTTAATCGTCATCGTTACCGCCGACAAAGGTCTGGCGGGCGCGTTTAACGCCAACGTTATCAAAGCGGCGCAGGCGTTTATGAAGGAAAACGCCGGAAAGTCGTATCAGATGATGCCGGTCGGCAGAAAAGGGCGCGACTTTTTCAAACGCCGCGAAATCGCTTTTATGGAAGAATACGTCGGTCTGACCGGAAAGGGTCGCATCGAATACGGCGAAGCGGTCGAAATCGCGCAGAATGTTATCAGAACTTTCACCGCAGACGAATCGATTGATAAAGTCTTTCTGGTTTACAGCGAGTTCAAGTCCGTCCTGTCGCAAAAGCCGTCCGTTCAGCAATTGCTCCCGATTCCGAAAGTGACGGACGAAACGGCGCAGACGACCGGCGCGCAAGCCGAATATATCTACGAGCAGCCGCCCGCCGAAATTTTCGGACGCCTGCTGCCGAAACAAATCGAAACGCAGATTTACCGGGCGATTCTCGAATCAATCGCGTCGGAACAGGGCGCGCGCATGACGGCGATGGACAGCGCCTCGAAAAACGCGGGCGAGCTGATCAGCTCGCTGACGCTGAATATGAACCGCATCCGGCAGGCGGCGATTACGAAAGAAATTATCGAAGTCGTCTCCGGCGCGGCGGCGGCTCAGTAAAATCAGGGTTGTGAACGGCTTAACCAAAGCAGAATGGCGCGGGCGAATTTTTCGCTACGCGCCTTTAATTTTGTGGATCGGCGCGATTTTCGTCGCTTCGTCGAACACGGGCTCGATGTCCAGCACCTCGCGCTTTATTCGCCCGTTTCTGGAATTTCTTTTTCCCGGCACGCCCGAAGAAATTCTGGTCGCGTATCACGGATACATTCGCAAATTCGCGCACTTTGCCGAATATTTCGTGCTGGCTTTCTTTGCGGCGCGCGCTTTTTCCGGTTCTTCGAATAAATGGCTGCGAAAATTCTGGTTTGTCTTTGCATTGATTTTAATCGTGCTGGTCGCGACGGCGGACGAAACCAATCAGAGCTTTCTCGCTTCGCGCACCAGTTCCGTCTATGATGTTTTGCTCGATTCTCTGGGCGGCTCGTCGATGATTTTGTTTTTCTGGCTTTACCGGCATTTCTTTTCCAAAAACGATTGATTGCCGGTTTAGAACGATTGCCCCTTTTCATTCCCGAAACTTTATGCGATATTTTTCGTTAAGATATGCAAAGGAGAAATTTATAAATGAGTTTTTTCGACAAAGTTAAAGATGCGGCGATGAACCAGTTTATCGAGGTCATCGAATGGCTCGATAATTCGGGCGACACGATTCTGTATCGCTTTCCGGTTCACGGTCAGGAAATCAAAAACGGCGCGCAGCTTATAGTGCGCGAATCGCAGGCGGCGGTTTTCGTTTTCGAAGGTCAGGCGGCTGACACTTTCGGTCCCGGTCGCTACACGATTGACGGCGGCAACACGCCGATTCTGTCAAAGCTCGGCGCGTGGAAATACGGCTTTAATTCGCCGATGAAATCGGAAGTTTATTTCGTCAACACCAAGCAGTTTACCGATATGAAATGGGGTACGGCGAACCCGATTATGCTGCGCGACAACGATTTCGGCATCGTGCGCCTGCGCTCTTTCGGCGGCTATTCGATGCGCGTCGTCGACCCGCAGACTTTTATTAAAGAAGTCGCCGGAACAAACGCGCATTTTCAAACCGAAGACATCGACGCGCAGCTAAAGCGCGCCATCGTCTCGGAATTTTCCGACGCCATCGGCGAGATGAAAATTCCCGCGCTGGATTTAGCGGCGCAATATAAAGAATTGGGCGAAGCGATTCGCGCCAAAATCAATGAAGATTTTCGCACCTACGGAATCGAGGTCACGAAATTCTACGTCGAAAACATCAGCCTTCCGCCCGAAGTCGAAGCGGCAATCGACAAGCGCAGCTCGATGGGCGCTATCGGAAACGCCGACCAGTATATGAAATTTCAGGCGGCTGACGCCCTGCGCGACGCGGCGCAGAATGAAGGCGGCGGCGCGGGCTTGGGCGCGGGCTTAGGCGCGGGTTTTGCGGTCGGCAATCAGATGGCGAACGCTTTCGGCGGCGCTCAGCAGGGCGGTCAGGGCGCGGGCGGCGGGCAGCAGCAAACCGTCCAGCCGCAGGCGCAGATGATTCCGTGCCCGACCTGCGGCAAGCCGAACGCTTCGGGAACGAAATTCTGCGGCGAATGCGGCGGCAAAATGGAAGTCGCCAAAGTTCCCTGCGTCAAATGCGGCGCGGAGCTGCGCGAAGGCGCAAAATTTTGCTCCGAATGCGGTTCCAGCCAGGCGAAACCGAAATGCGCGAACTGCCAGGCAGAGATGAATCCGGGCGCAAAATTCTGTCCCGAATGCGGAACGAAAACGGAATAACTGAGAAGTGAGAACTGAGAACTGAAAAAAGCGAGAACTGAATAAATAGTTCTCGCTTTTCATTTTTTAACTCTCA
>DATHBC010000015.1:0-3400 GCA_035296345.1 Pyrinomonadaceae bacterium
TTTTACTGTTTCCGCAACCTTTTTATGCAACAACGCCATTCGTAATTGAAATTCACGCAGTGAATTTATAGCCTAAGCCGTGAACGGTTTGGATATATTGCGGGTATTTCGGGTTTTCTTCGAGTTTTTGGCGCAGCCACGCGACGTGAACGTCGACCGTGCGCGTCGAAGGCATCGCGTCGTAGCCCCAGACTTCGTCGAGCAGTTTGTCGCGCGAGTGAACCGCGCCGCGATTTTCGATTAGGAACTGCAGGAGCTTGAATTCCATCGCCGACAATTCGACCGGCTCGTTTTCCCTGCGCACTTCGGCGCGCTTGAAATCAATCGAGACCGCGCCGAACCGGAAAGCGTCCGGCGACGAAGAACCGTTCTGCATTTTCGGAGCGCGGCGCAGCAGGGCTTCAATGCGCGCCAGCAATTCGAGAACTTCAAAAGGCTTGGTCAGATAATCGTCCGCGCCGAGCTTTAAGCCCAAAACCTTGTCAATCGTCTCGCCTTTCGCCGTCAGCATCAGAACGGGCGTTTCGATTCCCTTCCGGCGCAAATCGCGGCAGACGTCAAAACCGTTTTTCTTCGGCAGCATCACGTCCAGAATTATCAAATCGAAATCGCCGCTCAAAGCCAGCGCCAAGCCCGCTTCGCCGTCCTTCGCGTGCGAGACGACGAAATTCTCGCTGCGCAAACGGTCGGTCAGCGTCAGAATCAAGCCTTCTTCATCTTCGACTAATAAAACTTTCATAGAAAGTTAGTACTGAGTACTGAGTTTTTGCTTTTCACTCAGTACTCAGCACTCAGTACTCAACACTTATAAGTTACTTTGCGGCAGTTCAATAGTAAACCGGCTTCCCTTTTCCGGCTCGCTTTCGATTTTTATCTCGCCTTTGTGCGCGTCGACGATTTGTTTTACGAGACTTAACCCCAAGCCGTTACCGTGAATTTGTTCGTCGACGACGGCTTTGGCGCGATAAAACGGTTCCAAGACGTGCTTTAAATCTTTTGCCGAAATGCCGATTCCGTTGTCTTCGACGGCGATTTTTATTTTTCCGCCGCCGTTTTTCGCGGAGATTTTCACCCGCTTTCCGTCGCCGTTCGAATATTTGACCGCGTTGCCGATTAAATTCTCCAAAGCCTGGCTCAGAGCGTTTTTATCGGCGACGACCGGCGGCAGATTTTCGGCGATTTCCTTTTCCACGACGATTCGTTTTTCGTCAATCAGCGGCTGGCACTGAACCAGAGCGTTTTCGACGATTTCGCCGACCCGCGCTTCGCGAAAATCGTATTTTCTTTTGCCGGAGCTGCCGCCCGCAAAATCCAGAATCTGCTCGACCATCGCGCGCAGCTTTCTGCCCTCGCCCTTGATTAAATTTCCGTAGCGCGCGACCTGCGCCGATTCTCTCGCCACGCCGTCCGCCAGATTTTCGCCCGCCGAATAAATAACGGCGAGCGGCGTGCGAAACTCGTGCGAAACCGACGAGACGAAATCGAGCTGCCGCCGCGCCAGCCGCTGCGCCCGCTGCGCCGAAAGAAAAATCAAAACGACGCTGACCGCCAGCAGAGACAAAATTCCGAAGCTTATCGCCAGATTTTTCTGTCGCGTCCGGGTGACGAATTGTTCGAGCGAGCCGGCGTTGTGCTGGACGTTCAAAGTCCAGCCGCCGGCTGTGTCGGCAGCGTCGCCGCGCCTTTCCATAACCCTTATGCGCTCCTGCGGCGTCGACTGTGCGCTCAAAACTTCGACCTCCTCGCGAATGCCGCCGCCGCTGCTGTCGCGGCTGCTGCCGCTGTTGCTTTCGTTTCTCCTGGTGACGACTACTTGTTTAGAGGTTTTGGCTTCAAATTTTTTAAGCACCACTTCGCCGCGTTTTTTCCGCTCGCCTTCCCTTTTGGAAAGCAGCTCGCGGTTGGCGAAAAAGATGAAATTGTCCGGCGCTAAATCAAACAATCCGGCGCTCGCGTCCGGCGCGCCCGCGTCGCCCGTTTGAAATACGATTGGCTTTTGCCCGCCGCTGTCTTTGCCGCTGTCGCCGACGACCGCCAGCTTGTAATCGGCGCTCTCGCTCGCCGAAAAATATTTTTTGACGAGGTCGGGCAGGATTTGATTTTTGATGACGTTTTCGTCGAGCCTGATAATCAGAACGCCGTATCTTTTCGGGAATTCGAGCTGTGCGACGGACGTTCTCGCCTGCAATTTTTCCGCGCCGAGGACGAAGCGGTCGACCGTTTTTTCGGCGTCGTGAACCGGCATCAGGAGCGCCGGAATCTCGGTGTTGACCGGCTCGAAAGTTCTTTCGTCAATGAGCTTCGGCTTCAGGCTGTTCAATTCTTCCGTCCACGCGGCAGCTTCGAAAGCGCCCGTTTCGCGGTTGTATTTGAGCAGATTTTGCTGCTCGCCGCCCGCGCCGGTTTCGGCAAAATAAAAATCGCGAATCAAATCGGGATAGGCGGTTTTCTCGCGCCAGAAGGCGAGCGGTCTGTTAAATTCGTTCCAGTTTTGCGCGCGAAAGATTTCGGCGTTGATTTGAAAATTGAAATAAGCGTTCCGGATTTCGCGGTTAAAATCTTCGGCAAAGCGCATCGTGTCGGAACGGACGAGCCTTTGCAGACGCTCGCGCTCGCCGTCGCTGACCTGCCCGAGCCACTGGTATTGCCAGGTGGCGAGCAAGCCGAGCAGACCGAGCAGCACGGCGACGATTAAGATTGGAAACCACGAATGCTTCATAACGGAAAATGTAAAACGGAAAACTGAAAATGACTTCCGGCGCTTTCCGTTTTACATTTTCCATTTTCCGTTATCGGTTGTAAATGGCTTTACAAAACATTTTACATTCTTAACAAATTCTTTTCGTCGTCTTAACCAATCTCGCGAAACTTCCTGCCACAATCAAAAACGTCGGCGGCTCGCAGATTTGTGACTGGCTTAGACAAATTCAGCAATAATAGAAAAAACAAAACCATCGGAGGCAAAATGAAAAGATTTATAATTTCAGTTTTATGTGTATCGGTATTTTTTACCGGTTTGGGCAGTTTAATCGAAAACGTCGGGGCGAAATTCAAATCCGACGAGCGCGCGCTCGAACTTCTCAGGCAAGCTCGGCAGGCAATCGGCGGCGAGCAGTTAATCGCCGGCGTCAGAAGCCTGAGCGCGACGGGTCGCACGACGAAAATTTTCCACATCGAAGGCGAGCAGCCGAAGACCGAGCAGGGCGATTGGGAATTGAATATGCAGCTGCCGGATAAATTCAGCAGAAAAATGATGCTGCGCCGCGAAGGCGGAAAAGGCGAAACGGTCGAAAACGAAGTTTTCGTCATCCGCCGGAGCGGCGACGCGAAAGAAAGAATTTCTCTGCCCAATCCGGGCGGCGCTGAACAAGGCGGCGAGAAGAAAAGAGTCGCGTTCATC
>DATHBC010000016.1:0-6001 GCA_035296345.1 Pyrinomonadaceae bacterium
ATTATCGAAGAAGTGGCGGAGAATCTGGATTTGCTGCCGCGCCGCGAGCCGCTGCTTGCCGGCGAGCGGAAGTTTGAAAACGTCGGCGTCGCGCCGCGCGTTTTGACGCCGGAAGCGCGCGAAGAGCTGTGGAATCCCAAACCGCGCGTCGAGCCGCAATCGCAACAGCCGCAACAACCGCAGCAACAGCAGCAACAGCAGCAACCGCCGCAACAGCAGCAGCAACCGCCGCCGCCGTTGCCGGTCAAACCGAAAATGTTTCAGACCGAAGCCGCAGCCGCGGGCGGGATAATGACAAAAGACTCGCTGAACGGCAACAGAAACGGAGCGGGCGCGACGCTGAACGGAAACGGTAATGGAAACGGGAAATACAAGCCGTTTGGTGATTTAGACGACGAAATCAATCTCGAAATCGGCGAGACCGGCGCGTTTCATTAAGAAGTCCGAAAAATTAAACTTTCCCTGTTGAAGCAATCTCAAAGACCGATTCTTATCTCGGCAATTTCAATTTCCGTGTTGGCGAAACACAAAATTGATTTGTAAGTTCCGATTGGAATTTCCGTAAAAGAAAATTCGTTAAGGTCGCTCATTTCGACTTTTGATTCGTTTTCCTCAGATTGCAGAATGGCTTCGCCGCCGATGAGACCGCAGAAAATTTGTCCTACCACGCTCCACTTCTCGCCCGTCTGCCGCATAAGCAAATTAATTTCCGCATCGTCTGCCGTAAACCACATTTGCTGCTCGATTTCCGGCTGTTCCGAACGCAAACCGAAGGCGGACATAAATAATGAGTTTTCGTTTCCGTAGACGGCTAAGATACGCTTCAAAGGCACAGGCTCTTCGAGCGCCGATTGTCTTTTGCGAAACAAATCAAGCGTGTTTTCGATGATTTTTGGTGGAACTTCTTCCATCTGGTCGCTCTGCATCACGCCGATAATCTTTTCCAACTGCCTTTTCCGCATCGCGCAATTCTGGCAGACGCGCAGGTGCGCTTCGATTTCCGCTTTCTCTGTATCCGAAAGCGCGCCGGCTGCAAAATCGGTCAACCTTTCAAATTCAATATGGAGAGAGTCTTGCTTCATAATTTCGCCTGATTCTTAAATTTTAGTATTTAAAAATCGCTCCTGGTCTAACAGAGGTTAAACAATGTAAAAAAATACATTATTTGTTTAAACTATCTATCGCTTTCTGTAAACAGCGCGCCCGCATAG
The DNA here is from genome assembly GCA_035296345.1 of Pyrinomonadaceae bacterium. Taxonomy (GTDB): domain Bacteria; phylum Acidobacteriota; class Blastocatellia; order Pyrinomonadales; family Pyrinomonadaceae; genus JALZHR01. The sequence goes on from DATHBC010000016.1 coordinate 1,212, forward strand.
GTCCGATACTTCCTTCGCTGATTCCCAAAACTCTGGCAATTTCCGAATAAGGCGGGGGCGTTTCTTTGTAGAAAAGCATTTCCACCAATTTACGGCATTTTTCATCGAGCGACTGAACCGCAATACGGACGCGGTTTTGCATCTCCATTTGCAGTAAAACTTCATCCGGCAGAGGCATGGGATCAGTCAGGTTCGCCACTTCGTCGACGGCGTCTTCGGTGCCTGCCGCGGCTTCCATTTGACGTAGTTTCGGCTGGCGCAAAAGACGAATAGTTTCGCGCCGAGCGGTCGTGACGAGCCACGCCTGAATTTGTGAAGGTTGTTTAATGCGGTCTAAATTTTCAACCAACAGCGTAAAAACCTGCTGAAAAACTTCGCCCGATATTTCTTCGTCAAAACCGGCACGGCGCGGAATAGCGTAAATCACCCGCTGATACCGCTTGACCAGATTTTCCCAGGCTGCCGAGTCGCCTGCCCGGCAATCTGCAATCAATTCCTCATCGCTTTTTTCCATCTAATCCTCTAACAACTTGGGAAATAATTATCTTCGCTGCCTCGTAATACAAAATAAAAATATGACGGCGTTTCAAAGATAAGAAACATATATGGCAATATAGCACAAAACCACAACGCAATTTAGGCAATTTAATGAATCAGTTGATAATCAAAGTTCTGTCGATTGGAAATCATTCTGAATATCTATGAAACCCTGGAAAAACAACCTAAAAATAAAGAATTTCTCAAGAGAATGTTTGATGAGAAATTCCGGCAGAAACACAATCCGATAAAAGCGAGAGCTGAAATAAATCAAAAATTCGGAAGAGATACCATTTAGATTCGGAAATTTCAAAACTGAGGGAAAGAAGAGTTAACATCAGAGAATTCTAAAGCTTCCTTAATATATTTTTCTAAAAAGTGTTATCTTGGTTAAACTTTATGAAAATATTCTATCTGGTTGCGGCATTGCTTGTTTTTTCTGTTTCCGCGTATTCATTTAATGAATCCGCCGCTTCAAATCAAACTCGCGTTAAAGCTAAGAAAATCATGACCGGCGCGGAACAATCCGAAGAATATCTGCCTTATTTAAAAGGCAAGCGAGTCGGGATTCTGGCTAATCAGACAACGATTACCGGCGACGGCAAGCATCTGGTGGACTTTTTGATGTCGCAAGGCGTCAACGTCGTCAAAGTCTTCGGACCCGAACACGGTTTTCGCGGCAACGCCAGCGCCGGCGTAAAAATAGCTGACGAAAAAGACCCGGCGACCGGAATAAAAATAATTTCACTTTACGGCGCGAAAAGAAAGCCCTCGCGCGAAGACATGTCGGACGTGGACGTGATGATTTACGACGTGCAGGACGTCGGAGTCAGGTTTTACACATACATAAATGTCCTCAGAGACGTGATGGAATCGTGCGCCGAATTTAAAAAGGAACTGCTCGTTTTAGACCGACCGAACCCGAACGGATATTTAATCGACGGACCGATTCTGGACATGAGCCTGAAATCCGGCATCGGACAGTTTCCCATTCCGATTGCGCACGGGCTGACGATTGCCGAATTCGCGCAAATGATAAACGGCGAAGGCTGGTTAGCCGATAAAGCCGTCGCCAAATTGAAAATCGTCAAGCTGCGCAATTATCGTCACGCGATGGAATATGTTCTGCCCGTCAAGCCTTCGCCGAATCTGAACACGCAGCAAAGCGTGATGCTGTATCCATCGACCTGTCTGTTCGAAGGCACGATTCTGAATCACGGCAGAGGCACATATTCGCCGTTTGCCGTTCTGGGCAGTCCTTTATTGAAAGGTAAATACGATTTCTCCTTTACTCCGGTCAGCATTCCCGGCATGAGCGAAACGCCTCTGCATATGAATGAAGTTTGTTACGGCTTGGATTTGAGAAATTACGATGTTAAAGAATTGCGCAAATCGAAGAAGCTCAATCTCAAATGGATGATGGAGCTTTACAAAGCCTATCCTGAAAAGGAAAAATTCTTCGACAAAAGTTTCAGCAAACAAATCAACGACATCGACAAGCTAGCCGGAACGAGAGATTTTAAAGAACAAATCAAAGCGGGAAAAACCGAACAGGAAATCAGGCGAAGCTGGGAGCCGGGACTCGCGAATTACAAAAAGATGCGTAAAAAATATCTGCTCTATAAGTAATGCTCGCCTACAGCAATTATAAAAGAGTCACAAATTAAGATTTGTCAGGCTCGAAAATTATTCAAGGGCGGTTGAAGGTAATAACCTGGAGTGATTATTTCCGTAATCGAGACTCTGACCGGAAAAGTCTCGACATTTACAATTTCATCTCGTTTCTGATTTATTCGTTTAAAAAGTATTAACAATCTTTAAAAAAAATGATATGGTATTTATGGCTATGAATCTTTGCCCCGATTTTTCACTACATCAAGGATTTAAAAGTAATGTCCACAAACATGCCTTTGCCGACTCATCAGCCGCAAATCGCTTCATCGCTCGGCTTCACATTTTCTTCGGATGAAGACAGAGAACGTATTCTCATTGTCGATGATTCGAGCACGGTCCGAAAAATTTTTACTAAATGTCTCTCGATTCGTTATAGCTGCGCCGAAGCCTTCTCCGTTAATGATGCATTCGCGAAACTGGCTGAAACCGAATTCGCGCTGGTTATCACGGATGTTCTGATGCCCGGCTTATCCGGCGTCGAATTGCTGCGCAAAATAATCGAAGCTTATCCGGATACCGCCGTTATTATGGTTTCGGGTGTCAACCAGCCGCAGCGCGCTCTGGACGCGGTGCGGCTCGGCGCGTTTGATTACTTGTTTAAACCCTGTGATTTGGGCGTGCTCGAATTAACGGTCGAGCGCGCTCTGGAAAGACGCAGCCTGCTGCTCAACGCTCGTCAGCATAAACGCGATTTGGAAATGCGCAATAACGAACTGGTGCGCGGAAAAGCTCAGCTTCAGCGTCTTCAGGCGCAGATTGTTCACAGCGAGAAAATGGCTTCTCTCGGACAGCTCGCCGCCGGAATCGCGCACGAGCTTAACAATCCGGTCGGTTTCGTATACGGAAATCTGGACATTCTGAATCAATGCGTCGGCGATTTAATAAAACTGCTCAATTATTACGACAAGGCAAACCTGCCGGGCGACATCGCTTCGGGCGCGGCATTGATTAGAAAAGAGATAGATTACGAAGCCACGCTCGAAGATTTAAGCTCGATTATCTGCGATTGCCGCGACGGAGCCGAGCGCATCCGCGATATTGTCCAGAATCTGCGCACCTTTTCCAGGCTCGACGAAGCGGAGCTGAAAAAAACCGACATTCATGAAGGCATCGATTCAACCGTCAGGCTGCTGTCGCGTTATTTCAGCGCCGACAATATTACGCTCGTTCGCGATTACGGCAAGCTTCCGCCGGTAGACGCTTTTTCCGGGCAGCTCAATCAGGTGTGGATGAACCTGCTGGTCAACGCGGCGCAGGCGGTCAGCGCCGGCGGCGGCAGGATTCGTATAACCACGCGCGCGGACGAAGAATCCGTGATTGTTTCTATCACGGATACGGGCGGCGGCATCGCTCCCGAGCATCTCAATCGCATTTTCGACCCGTTCTATACCACTAAACCGGTCGGCGAAGGCACCGGCTTGGGACTTTCCATCTCATTCGGCATCGTCGAGCGTCACGGCGGGAAAATCACCGTCAACACGGTCGTCGGCGAGGGGACGACCTTCACCGTGGCGCTCCCCATACGTATTAAAACGCCGTCTCCTGCTGCGGCTGAATTTTAATCGTCACAAATCACTTGATTAAACGAAAGGTCAATAAATTTTTATGAGCTACAAAATTCTTATTGTTGATGATGAAGCGGCTAACCTGCGCGTGCTCGAACGTCTTTTCCGCCGTCAATATGAAATCGTCGTCGCGGCGTCCGGCGCGGAAGCGCTCGAACTGCTCAGGGTGCATGATGTCGCGCTGATTATCTCCGACCAGCGGATGCCCGGCATGCCCGGCATCGAGTTTCTCAGGCGCGCCGCCGAGATGCGCCCGCAGACCGTGCGAATTATTCTCACCGGCTATACTGACGTTAACGCGCTGGTCGAAGCGATTAATTCCGGCGTCGTTTACAAATACGCGACCAAGCCGTGGGTAAACGAGGATTTACAGCAAACCGTAACCAGAGCCTTGCAGCACTACGAAACGATTAAAAATCAACATGAGCTCAAGCTGCAAAACGAGCGTCTGCGGGCGCGTCTGAAAGCGACTCAGGAAAGCTTCGTTCGGGTTGTCGGCGATATGCTCGACCTGAAAGACCCGCACGCGCAGGGGCACGCGCGCCGCACGAGAAGTTATGCGGTAGCGATAGGCGAAGGGTTCAATCTCGAACGCGGCGAGCTGGAACAACTTTCGCTTGCCGCCTTTCTGCATGAAGTCGCCAATATTAATATTCCGAATGATATTTTATATAAAACGACCGCGCTGGTATTGGAAGAACGCCGGATTGTCGAACGAAATTTCGAGCGCGGGCTGCGACTTCTGGCAGGCGTGCCGGATTTGGAAGAAGTCGCTTCGGTTATTCGTTATTATCACGAACACTGGGACGGAAGCGGTTATCCCAAAGGTCTCAGCGGCGAGCAGATTCCGCTTCACGCGCGAATTATCGCCGTCGCCGACGCTTACGACGAGATGACGACGCGCCATCCTTTAAAACCCGATTGGACGCACGGCGAAGCGATTCAGCGATTGCGAAATGCTGCCGGGAAGAAATTCGACCCCGAGGTGGTCGGAGTTTTCTGCCGGTTGAAATC
>DATHBC010000017.1:0-2611 GCA_035296345.1 Pyrinomonadaceae bacterium
CAAAGTCGTTTATAAACAATACGTTAACGACGCTCTGCGCGATTTGAAACTCGAAAATTTCGATGTCAATCGCGCGCCGGGCGCGTTTTTTTTGTCTTCGGGCGCGGAAAAAATCGCCGTCAGCCGCTGGATTTCGCCCAAGCGGACGCGCTCTTACCCGTACGAAAGGGTTTACGACACGCTCGCTTTTGCCGGCGGAAAAAAAGTAACGATTATCCCGGTCGTCAAAGACGAAGGCTTGGGCGGCGAGCGCGATTTTTTGCAGTGGGACACCGTTTCGCTTTTGAGCCTTCTGGACGTTCACGTCATTCTCGCCTATTACAGCGAAGCCGAGAAAAACACGAAACGCGCCGACCAGATAACCGCGCAGAAATTTGACAATAATTATATCCGCGCGCGGCTCGAGGAAGTTTTCGCCTTTCGGGGAACGGCGCGCCAGTGGAACGAGCGCGAAACCAAACAACTGAAGCCGGTTTTTGAAAAAGCCCGCGCCGCCTACCGCGAAATCTCCAAAAAAACGAACACTTACCTGCACGACGAAACCGCTCTGAACGAACTGATAACCTACGCCGAAACGCCGCAGAAATTTATCGACTTTTCGCGCCGCAAAGCGCAAAACGCGCAAGCCCGCGAATTTCAAACCCTTCAGCCGAAAGAAGCTCTCTCCACCGACACCAAAGGCAAGGTCACCATCACGAACGCCTTGTTCGGGAAATATTTCTTCACCGTCGACGAAACGAAAATCGAGCCGCCCGCGACCGTCTATCTAATCGAAGCCAAACACAGCCAGCGCGGGCTTTTGCCGAGCAAAAACGACATCAAGGACGGCTTGATAAAAATGATGCTCTACACGAACCTGCGCGGCGTCAAAGTCGACGCGCGAGCCTTCGATTACAAAGTCATGATTCGCCTGACCGCAAACCGCCTGAAAGGCTCGATTACCTCCGCCGCCGCGGACGAAGAATTAACGAAATTCTGCTCCGACAACCTGATTGACGCGACAAACCGCGAATTTTTAAAAAACCTTTTTCGCGAAGCCCGCGAAAACAAGTTCACGATAATCCTGGAACACGGCGAGACGGCAAAATAAATAAATTTGAAAAGCAATCTTTTACAATCTCTTTTCGACGACGAGGAACGCCGACCTTTGACCGTGACGGAACTGAACGAGCAGGTCAAGGGCGCGCTGGAGCGCGGTTTCGCGTCAGTCTGGATTGAAGCCGAAATCGTTAATTTCGTCGCCGCCAATTCCGGTCACTGGTATTTCACGCTGCACGACGGTTTTTCGCAGCTCAAAGCCGCCTGCTACATCCGCAATAATCTGCGGATTCGCTTTCAGCCGTTTGACGGGCTGCAAGTGAGAGTGCGCGGGAAACTGAGCGTTTATCAGCCGAAAGGCGAATATCAAATTCTGGTCGAATCGCTTGAGCCGGTCGGTGAAGGCGCTCTGAAAGTGGCGTTTGAGCAAATCAGGGCGAAGCTCGCGAAAGAAGGTTTATTCGACGAGGATTTGAAACGCGATTTGCCGTTTTTTCCCGGAAGAGTCGGCGTCGTGACCAGTCCGAACGGAGCGGCGTTTCACGATATTCTGAACGTTTTATCCAGAAGAACGCGCACGGTTCACGTCACTCTGATTCCGACGCGCGTGCAGGGCGAAACGGCTGGCGAAGAAATCACCGCCGCCATCGAGTTAGCCAACGAATACAATAAAACGGCGCGGGAAAAAATCGACGTTTTAATCGTCGGGCGCGGCGGCGGCTCAAGCGAAGATTTGTGGGCTTTTAACGAAGAACGGGTCGCGCGGGCGATTCGCAATTCCGCGATTCCGGTCATTTCCGCCGTCGGTCACGAGATTGATTTTACGATTGCCGATTTCGTCGCCGACCGCCGCGCGCCGACGCCTTCAGCCGCCGCCGAAATCGTCGCCGAAAGCGAAGACCAAATCGAGGCGTTTATCCGGCAGCGCACCGAAGATTTGTTTCAGATAATCAATTACAGGCTGCTGCATCTGCGCTCGGACTGGCAGGAGCTGGCGATGTCGCCGGTTTTCGTCGAGTTTCCGCAGAAAATCAGGGATTGGCGCTATGAGCTGGACGACGCGGGCGACCGTTTGCAGGACGCTTTCGCGCAAAAATTAAAGCAGAGCCAAAAGCGTCTGGAAGCTTTGACGAATCGCCTCTCGCCCGTCAGGCTGGCGCGGCTGGTCGCCGGAAATCAAACCCGTCTGGCTTTGCTCCGGCAGCGCCAGGCGTCCGCCGCCGGAACGGCTCTGGACAATGCGAGCGAGCGCCTGAACGTCACGATGGCGGCGCTGGACGCGCTGTCGCCGCTCGCCGTGCTAAAGCGCGGTTTTTCGCTTGCCGAAACCGAAGCGGGCGAGATTCTGCGCGACGCAAATCAGGTTAAGGTCGGCGACAAATTGAAAATCCGTCTGGCAAATGGGAAACTTGAAGCGGAAGTTTTGGAGACGGAGTAAGCGGCAGAGAAAATTCTGCAATTACGAATTACGAATTACGAATTACGAATTAAAGAAAACTTCCTTCACTCGTAATTCGTAATTCGTAATTCGTAATTCGTAATTTAAAAACTGATGTCACGTTTTACAGTAAAT
>DATHBC010000018.1:0-3354 GCA_035296345.1 Pyrinomonadaceae bacterium
TATTCCTTCTGCGCGAGCGACACGATGCGGCTCTCTTTATCGAAAACAATGGCGCGGCTGCTCGTCGTGCCCTGGTCGAGAGCGAGAATGTATTTTTCGTTATTCGTCATTCGTCCTTTGTCCTTTGTCGGGAAAATTCCAGCCGGAAAATAAAAAACGGACGAAACCATCTCGCCCGTTTTCGTTTTGAAATTATAAAATCCGCTAACCGATAAACATCTCGTCGTCCATATAAGCGCGGTCGATTGGCTTCGGCGCGGGCGCGAGCAGAACTTCCAGACCTTTGCGAAAGCCAGCCATAATGGCGGCAATCTCGCGCGCCGGTTCGACGATTTTGTGCTGGATGAAATCGGTGGTCGAGGCGACCTGCAACTGCGTCCGGTCGATGGTTTTGCTGACCAGCTCGACTTTGTCTTTCGCCACGACTGCGGTTTGCCCGACCAGAAGTTTCAGCTCGGCGACTTCCTGTTTTATCAGCGCGGTCGATTCCGAGAAGTTTTTCGAGGCGGTCGAGAGATGATTCGAGATTTCCGTGAACTGCACGGAAATCTCGCGTCCCTGTTCGCCGATGGCGTTGACTTTCGCCATCAACGGGTCGATTTTATCAATAATCGGGTTCAGCTTTTCTTCGACCCGGCTGACCGTCGCGACGACTCGCTTGACAATCAGGGCAATCGCAATCAGCGCAATCGCCATTACGATAAAGCAAATCGCAATCACGATTGACGCAATCATCATCCAGAATTGTGGTTCGCTTGCGTTCATAATTTAAATTTTAGCGCGGTCGGTTTTCGCTTAAACAACTCCCGTTTCGTCGTCCGTCCCTGTCGCCGAGCCTAAGCTTTTATTTTCAACCGGATAAGTCGGGCGTTCCGGGATTGTCGATGTGTCGGTACGGCGTTTTTCTTCGTTATAAGCCTGTTTTCCGGCTTCCAGCGCGGCGGAAAACGGGTTGGCGGTTTGCGCCACCGCGCCTTTCGCTCTTTCGGTCAACGTGCCCGCTTTTTCCTGCGCCGTCGAATAAAGCTCGCCCGCCCTTTCGCGCGTTACTTCGTAATATTCGCCGGCGCGCTCGCCGATTTGCGTCGCCGTTTCCTTGCCCTTTTCCAAGCCTTTGCGCGTCACGTCGGCGATGTCGCCGCGCAGCTCATGACCGGATTTCGGAGCGAAAAGCAGGGCGACAATCGCCCCGATTCCGCCGCCGATAAGCAAATAAGTCAGTTTTGCGGTCGCGCTGGTTTCTTCTTGTCGTTCGTTTGTCATAGTCTTAAATTCCTCTCAAATAGATGTAATCATTCAACTGCTGAAAAAATTCGGTAAAAATGGATACATTGAATATAACAGAAATTCTTTATTATGAGCAATATATTAATAAAAGGATAAAGGATAAGGGATAAAGGATAAAGGGCGAAGAAAAAGAAATTTTTCCTTAATCTTTATCCTGTATCCTTTATCCTTTCAGCTATGACCGTTCGCGGAATGCCCTGTAAATCGGGCAGGATTTCCGCGCTTTGCCACATTTCCGGCGAAAACATCCCGCGAACTTTCCGCGCCTGATTAAACCCGATTTCCAACAGCAAAAATCCGCCGGATTTTAAAAAACGCGGCGACTGTTTAACGATTTTTTCGATGATGGAAAGCCCGTCGCCGCTGCCGTCGGTCAAGGCGGAAACGGGGTCGAAATTTCTGACTTCCGGCTGCAGCGTTTCGACCTCTTCGAGCGGAATATACGGCGGATTGGAAACGATTAAAGCGAATTTTTCGTTTTTCGCGTCGAGAGCCTCGAAAACATCCGAAATTTTCAGCTCCAGACGATTTGAAACCCCGTTGTTTTCCGCGTTCAGCCGGGCGATTTCCAGAGCCTTTTCCGAGATGTCAAGGCTCGTCGCGGTCGACGTTTTTACTTCGTGCAGAATCGAAACCGAAATGCAGCCCGAACCGACGCCGACTTCGCAGAACGCCGGATTTTCTTCGTCTCTTAAAATCCGAATCGCGTTTTCGACAATCAATTCCGTTTCCGGTCGCGGAATCAAAACGTCTCTGGTGACGACGAAATCCAGCCCGTAAAATTCCTGTCTGCCCGTAATGTGTTGAAAAGGCTCGCGCGCCGCGCGCCGCTTTAAAAACTCCCGAAAGCGCGTTTCTTCTTCCGTCGAAAGCTCGTATTCGGGACGCGCGATAAGAAAAGCCTTATCTTTCCGCAGGGCGAAAGCCAGCAGGGAACCGGCTTCGCGGCGCGGCTCATTGATGCCGCTTTCCTGTAAAGCCTGCGTCGCGAGTTTGATGTTTTCGGCAATGCTCGACAAATATAAAATCCTTTCGCGCCGCGCTACGGCTTGACCGATTTCATCCCGACAAAAGCGGGCATATATTTATTCAGCAAAGCCGCCGGGTCGTGCCAGTAATCTTCGTAAAAACCCGTGACGACAAAGCCCGCCGCGATTTGCCCGCCGATTTGTTCTTCGAGCGTGTGGCTGAATTCCAGCGGTCTGCCGCCGGCTATAATTTCGGCGCGTTCCTCGTCGCCGATTGATTCCAAATCCGAATACGGCAGCGAATGTCGCACGCGCAAAACGCCTTCTTCATCCTGCGCTTTCGCGTCGAAAATAAAAATTTCGGGCTTGGTAAAACCGACCAGCAGCGCGCCGCCGCGCCGCAAAACGCGGAAACATTCGCGCCAAATCGGTTCGAGCCGCGGCATAAAACAATTCGAGCACGGATGAAAAATAAGGTCGAAGCTGCTCGCGGCAAAACGCGACAAATCCGCCGTGTCGCCCTTTTCGACGCGCAAAGCCAGACCGTCTCTTTCGGCGACAAATCTGTCCTGCTCAAGCTGTTTCGACGAATTATCGAAAACGGTCACGTTCGCGCCCGCCGCCGCTAAAATCGGCGCTTGCTGACCGCCGCCCGAAGCCAGACATAAAACGTCTTTGCCTTTTATGTCGCCGAACCACTCGCGCGGAACGGGTTTGACGGGCGTTAAAACAATGCTCCAATTCCCGCGCCGCGCCTCTGCAATCGTCTCCGCGCCGACCGGAACGCACCATTCGATTCCTTTCTCGACTTCCTTATCCCAAGCCGCGCTGTTGTATTCCTGAACGTTCATAAAATAGTTAGTAACTGATAACTGATAACTGAGAACTGAGAGTTGATAATCAGATTTAAAAGCTGAAAGCTGATAGCTGACGACTGACCGCTTTCAGTTATCAGTTATCAGTGGCGTTGTTGCATAAAAAGGTTGCGGAAACAGTAAAATGGTAGAATTTTTCTGCGATGAAAAACAAACCGAAATACCGCGTCCGCAACTGGAGAGATTATAACCGAAGTTTACGAAATCGCGGAAATTTAACTTTC
>DATHBC010000019.1:0-5072 GCA_035296345.1 Pyrinomonadaceae bacterium
AAATCTGATTGACGATAGCCGGTAACCGAACATTAAAAGTTTATAGCCGTCAGATATTTTCAGTTATCAATTCCCGGTTATCATGTTTTAATAAGATAAGAATGAGGCGCAGCAATAAACCCAAATCGCCGGTTGTGGCGATTGATTTCGACGGAACAATCGTCGCGCATCGTTATCCCGAAATCGGCGAGCCGGTTCCATACGCTCTGGAAACGATGCGGGCGATGACGGCGCGCGGCTACAAGCTGATTCTTTACACGATGCGCAGCGGCGAATATCTGCGGCAAGCCGTCGATTATCTGACGGCGGAAGGCATCGAGCTTTGGGCGGTCAACGAAAATCCGGCGCAGAAGTATTGGACTGCTTCGCCGAAAGTTTATGCGCACGTTTATATAGACGACGCGGCGTTCGGCTGCCCGCTCGTGGAAGTCGAAAACGACCGTCCGATTGTCGATTGGCGGGCGATAGCCGAGCATTTCGAGTTGATTGAATATATCTCGGAAACCAAACGGCGGCAGGCGGAATCGTCTTCATAATCTCGACGAGCGGTGTTGACGCTTGTAATGAAGACGCTGGCGCGTGTGCCTGACCGGTTTATGAAATCCGTTCCACCAGACGTAAAACGTTCCGCCGGCTACAATTACCAAAAAAGCGGCTAAGATATAAATAACGAGCTCTATCAACAGGTCGACGTCCAGATACATCAGTTTCTCCTAAATAAAATCGACGGCTTTATAATTCGAGCGTTTGGTGAAATATCCCCGGAATCAGCGCGCAAAAGGTCTTTGCGTCTAACTGGCTTGCTTCTGTAATAGTTATCGGCAGGATTGCGGGAATGTTGCCTGAACGTGAAATTATTATTAAAAAGGATTTTGAAACGATTCAAAAGCTGAACTTCGACCTTTTCGAGCTTGCCGCCGCCAGAACGCCGCTAAATCGCGCCGCCGTTTCAAAGCTCGCCGCGGAGATAAATCAACGAGCCGCCCGCCTCAAATCGAACCAGTTTCCCGCCGAGCCCAAACAGGACAAGGATTCGCAAAATAAACAACAATCGCCCGCCGCCGCAACGGAATCACAAGACCTCAAAATGCTTCTGGGCGCTTTGGATAAATCCATTAACAGTTTTGCTCATAACCCGATGTTTCAGAACTTAAAGCTGGTCAATCCGTCGGATTTCGTCAAAGCTCAGAAAGATTTGGAAATCGTCATCAGCCTTAGTCACGAGATTAAAGCAAAAACAAAAAATTAACCGAACCGGCAAGCAAAACGCCCGTTTTCAAAATAATTATTATTTGTCGCCGCCGCGCCTGTTCGGCGGCGACATAACAATGATTAGCGCGCGGCTATTTTAATAACGAGGTTTCGAGGCGCGGCAGAATCGCCTTGACCGTCCGCGTCGTGTATTCGTCGTAAATCCGGCGTTTTTCTTCCGTCATCGGAAACTGCTCGCTCGCCGCATCGTACGGATATTTTTTCATTCCCTTAAACGGCAGCGGAAAGACCGCGTCCGGGCTGCCGGAATTGATGTCCATCTCCTTGCTGTAACCGTCGGCGTAAAGCAGAAACGTATATTTTTTTCCGGCGCGCGGCGCGGGTAAAGCTTCGAAACTTAAAACCAGTTCGTCGCCGGTTTTGGAAATCACGAAAACGTCGTCAATCGCTCTGAGCAGCGACGCGACCGCGCCGGTTCCGGTAAAGCTGCCCGAAAAATATTTCCAGCGCGCGTCTTTTAAAACCGTTTCGTAATCCGCCGCAATCATTTCGCCGTATTTAATCTCGCGGGAAAATCCGCGCTCGCGCAAAACGGCTTCAGTGGGCGGCAATTCGACGGTTTCGACGCTCGCCTGCTCGGACGTATCGACGGCGATTTTGTCCCAGTAGGTTTTAAAATTCGTCACGATGCGGACTTCGCGGCTGGCGGACAAAAATTTCCCGGTCAAATCCACGACGATCGTCTGCGGGCGACCGACGGCGATGCCGATGCTTTCGACGACCGTCCGCCACTCGCCGCGCTCATCCCGAACCTGCAATTTCGGCAAAAACAAAGATTTTCCGCTTTGCGAAGCGGCGAGATTGTCCGAAGAAAAAGCGTAATCCGTCCAGCCCGTCAGCAGCAGGAGCGTTCTGCCGCGAAAATCTTTTTTAGCGTCGAGTTTTAAAGTCAATTCATGCGTTTCGGCGTAGCCGCGAATGTTCAGCGATTTAAAGGAATCGTAAAAACGGCGGTCGAGTTTTTCGATTTCCGGCAGAACGTTTTTTCGCTTGCCGTCGGCAGCCGAAAGCGGCGGGCGCTCATCGCGCGTCGTATATAAAATTTGTCGTCCGGCGGTCGGAATGCCCAAACCCTCGTTCGGGTAAACCTCCGCTTCCCGGTCGTGTTCAACGGCGACGAGCTTTAAATGGTCCAGGAACAAAACTTCTTCCAGCTCGTTCGTGACGCGGATTTCATAACGCCCGTTTTTCGGCTTTAACTGCTCGGACGTGATGCGCACGTATTCGTCGGAATCCGGGTAATGATACGCGCCCGCCGACTGCCAGTTGCCCATCTCGCCGCCGCCCAGAAAATCAGTCACGAACTCGAATTTTTCGCCGTTCCAGGCGTATAAATACGGGCAGGACGACGGCTTGCGGTCGAGCTCCTCGATTTTAAAAGGCTGGAAATTTTTAGCCGTTTTTTCGGGAAATTCGACTTCCGCCTGCACTACTCCGGAAGTCCATATGACGCGCACGGCGTCCGGTTTTTCGCGCTTGCCGAGACCGAAATGGACTTCGGACGGCGCGGGCGCGGGGCTTGCCGCGTAAGTTTCCAGCTTTTGCGCCAGACTGCCCGCCCGCAAATCGATTTTCGCGCCGACTGCCGTCCGGTTGGAAACGCGACCTTGCAGGCGCAAAATCTCCGCATTGTTCGCCGAGCCGCCGTCGTTGCGCAAAAATCTGAGCGTTCCCTTTTTATCGAAAACGAGCAAATCGACATCGCCGTCGCCGTCAACGTCGGCGGACAGAATCTGATTTGAGCCTGCAATGTCGGTGTTAGTTTTAAAAATTTTCCCCGACGCGGCTGACCAGTCGCCGCCGCTCTTGCCGTCACCGCCGAGATTTCTCGAAACGACGAGACCTTTCGGCGTGTTGACCAGAAGATCGAGCAAGCCGTCGTTGTCATGGTCGAAAAACTGCGCCGCCGAACCGCTTTCGGTTCCGGCGGGCGCGTCGCGCATTTGAAATTTCCCGCGCGCGTCCGAGACGGCGAAAACGCCGCGCGCGTCTCGCCTGCCGAAGAAAAAATCAACGAAACCGTCTTTGTTAAAATCTCCGGCGGCGACGCTCGTCCAGGCGGCTTTCCGGTTCAGCCCGACTTCCTGAGCGACGTCGCGAAAAGTCGTGTCGCGCAGATTGCGAAACAAAACCGGATTTTCCCCGGAAGGCAAAACGAGCAAATCGACGTCGCGACGGTTGTCGTAGTCGGTCGGCACGATTCCGGCGGCAGTCATTTCGCGGTCGATTTTCGCTTCCTTCGAGTAATCGGCAAACGTCGCGTCGCCGTTATTGCGAAAAAGCCGGCTGCCTGTTTTGCCCGTTCCGCCGACGAAAACGTCCAAATCGCCGTCGTGGTCGGCGTCTGCAAATGCGCAGGAACGCACGGGCAGCGCGTCCGGTTTGGCGGGAATTCCGGCTTTCGCGGTCACGTCGGCGAATCTGCCTTTGCCGAGATTTTTGTAAAGCGAATAACCGCGCCCGCGCGCGACGAACAAATCAGGCAGATTGTCGTTATCGAAATCGCCCGCCACCATGCGCAATCCGGCGTCGCGCTGCGCCCGCGCGAAATCGCCCGACGCAGCGGTCGCGTCCGCGAATTTTCCGCCGTCATTACGAAAAATTCCGGCGGGATTTGCCGTCGCCAGGTCTAAATCGCCGTCGCCGTCCGCATCGAATAAAACCGCGTCGTTAAACGCCGCCGAATTTTTCGGGCGGGCGAGCGGCAGACCGACGTTCGTTTCCTGAAACGTGACTTTCGGCTCGGTTTTATCGACCAGCCCGGTTTCGGCTCCGGTCGAGGCGACGGCTTCGGCGTAGCGTCCCTGTTCGAGGTAATTCTGCCCGACGGCGGTTGCCGCGCCGCTGTTTCTCAGCGCCTGAAAACGCGCCATCAACCGCTGCCCCTCCGCGCGCGCCTCGGTGCGCAAAAGCACGGTCGCCAGGTTATACAGAGCCGTCGAATTATACGGCTCGGCTTCCAGGGCGCGGCGAAAAAAAGCGCCCGCCTCTTCGTATCTGCGCTGTTGAATATAAATCTGACCGAGATTGACGTTCGCGCCGACGTCCTGCGCGTCAACCGCCAGAACTCTCTGAAAATAATTAACCGCTTCTTCCGTGCGATTCTGACTCCTGGCAATCAAGCCCAGAAGGTAGACTGGCTGCAGGCGGTCGGGCGCGAGCCGGAGCGCATCGCTTGCCGCCGCCTGCGCCGAATCAATTTCCTGCAAGTTAAAAAGCGCAATCGCCAGATTGATTTGCGCGATTGCCAGTTTCGGGTCAATCGCCAGAGCGCGCCGGAAACTCTCGGCGGCGTCGCTATAATTGAATTGTTCCAATTGGGCGACGCCGATGTTGTTTGCGCGATAGGCGTTTTCCCTGCTTGCTGCTGCCGCCGCAGCGGAAATTTCGTTTTCCGGCTGAGCCGAAACTTTTGAAAAATCGTTTAACGAAAAAATCTGCCAGACAGCGATAAGAAAGGCGATTAAAACAATTTCCGAAAACAGACCGCGCAAAATTATTACCATAAAAACATCATAGCAATTCCGGCGACGGCTAAACTAACGGGGAAGAATTTAGCGCCGATTGAGATTTAGAACTATTTTACCGACGCCGTGCCGTCGAAATAGGATTGGGTTTTGGGAAAGACGAACTGTGCTACTTTTCTGCCCATTTCCAATCCCGCGATATTATCCGCCTGAATGTGATAACCGCCCATCACTCTGGATATTCCCGCCATTTCCGCCGTCGCCGTGAAAGTCGGCAAATCCAGCGCGACTTCGCACGTCAGTTTGGCGTCCTGCGACGATTGCCCGAGCTTC
>DATHBC010000020.1:0-3849 GCA_035296345.1 Pyrinomonadaceae bacterium
GCGCAGGGCGAACCAGAAATGATAGGCGATTAAATCTTCGAAAACGTAAATCCGCGCCTGTTTTTCCGGGCGCAAATCGAGCGCCAGATTTTCCCACGCGCACCAGATGAAATTCGGCTGCGGCTGGCGCGCCTGCAAGACGAACGCGCCGCCGATAAGAAGAAAAACCAAACCGAGCGCGGGCATTCGCAATTGAGAAACGTTTATTTTGGAAAAAGCGTCCGCCAGCAGAATCGCGAACGGCGCGAAAACGATTATCAGATGCCGCGTGCCCCAGATGGAATAAGGCGAAATCCAGCTCGCCGCAAAAGCCAGCAAAAGCGGCGCGGCGGTAAAAATCACCAGCAAAATAAAATTTCGTTTTTCCTCGCGGCTTTCGTTTTTCAGATTCGCTAGCCGGAAAACGAACGCGACGCCGCCGACCAGAATTATCGGCACCGTCAGAAGCAAAATCGCCCTGACGTCCGCGTTGCTTTGCTGAAAATAAACCGGCTCGAACAAATCATAAACGAACTGCAAAATCGCGCGCAGGTCGGGTTTTCTCATCCAGCCGATATTCTGCCCGACGTCGGCGTTTATTTTCGCCGCCTGCCGCAAAGCGTAAATCCACGGCGTAAAGCTCAGAAAAACCGCGCCCGACACGAAAAGAATATGTTTCAGCTTTTCGCGCTGCAAAACGGCGACGGCGCACGCTTCCGAAAAAACGACGAACCAGCCGAAATAATGCGTGTAAACCAGCAGAACGTTAGCGATTAATAAAAATATAAGACCTTTTCCCGAATTTAAAAACCGCGCGAAAAGCCAGTATGAGACGAGCGCGAAAAACAGCAAAAGCGAATACATTCTGATTTCCTGCGCGTATTTGATGAGCGAGCCGTTGACCGCGAAAAAGGTTAAAGCCAGCGCGACGGTTGCGGGCGAAAGCCTTAATTCACGGCATAATAAAATAAAAGGCGCGAGCGCGAGAAGCGAGAAGAAAACCGGAAAAAGTCTGAGCCAGAAAAGCGTCTCGCCGCCCGTCACGCCCACCCAAAGCTTTAACAAGACGTAAAAAAGCGGCGGGTGAATTAAGTCCTGCGCGACAAACCCGAAAAGCCCCTGCCAATCCCGCCCGGCGGCGTGAAGGCTGAAAATTTCGTCAAACCACAGGCACGACGCCGTTAAATTCCAAAACCTGAGCGCCGCGTAAATCAGACAAACCAGACCGGCGACGATTAACCATTTCTTTTCGCTTTGATTCATTTTGAATAAGTGAGAAGTGAAAACTGAGAACTGAAAACTAAATTGAATTTTCAGTTCTCAGTTTTCACTTCTCATTTCTCGGTTCTGCCTTGTTCCTCGCGCTTTTGCTCGTGTTCCATTTCCCTGGTCAAAAAATAATTGAGCAGGGTGCGAATGGCGGCGATGGCGGCGAGCTTGCCGATTTGTTCCCAGCTCGGCGCGATGGCGGTTGACAGAATATCCGCGCCGACCTGAAATTCCAGCGCCAGCGCCAGATATTTTCCGAGCGTCAGCCGGATGCGGTTGAAATTGGTTTTCTGTTCCTCGCTGAAATGCCGAACAAGTTGATAAACGGCGGCGACGACGCCGATGCAGATGATTGCCGCGCCGATGGTCTCGACGCCGAGACGCAGCCACCCGACGGCGGTAATGACCGGCTGCTCGACGCTGGCAAACGCGCCGTTTTCAGCTAATTTCTGCGCCGTTTCCTGAAGAAAAAACATTTTGTAAATTATAATTTAACGCCGTCGCAGAGCTTGCCTTCGACGCTCGTGTAAAAAAGCGGAACTTCCGAGAAACGGTCTGTTTCCAGACAGTACGAAAGGCATCTGTCGAAAGGCTTGGAATAGATGTGCAGGCTGACGGCGCGCTGGTCATATTCGGGCAGATTCAGAATCTGGTGAATCGGTTCTTCCAGTTCGACCTTGGCGGCGAGACAGTCGGAAAGGTCGAAACAATCGGTTTTTTCCAGCTTGCACAAGCCTTTTTCCTCGTCAATTCGGACGGCGCGAAAATTCTGCCCGTGCAGCTTGCCGACGGGAACGCTCATCCAGCATTGCTGGTCGGCATGATTGTGCACGCGCGAAACCTGCCCGCGCTCCCAGCATAAAACCATCAGCTCGAACCGCGCGTCTTTATAAATCAGATTCCGCGTGTAAAAACGCTCGCACCAGAAAAAATACGGCGCGATTGTCTCGACCTCGACCGGGTTTTCGGCGAGAAACCGGTAAACGTTATCGCAGGTAAATTCCGCGTCGGGAATCTCGCGCAAGCCTTCGATTAGATTTTCGATTTTAACCGTTTTCATAAGAGCTTTAGCCACGAAATTTCACGAAAGGGCGCGAAAAGGAATTTTGATTTTTCGTGTTTTTTTCGTGTTCTTTCGTGGCTTAATTCTTCTGTGTTTTTCGCAAAAAGTCAACAAATTCCTGCGTGTTTCGCGTCAAACCGGGAAAAGTCGTCAACGCTTTTCCGTCCGCGTCGAAAATGGCGTAAAACGGGAGCGCGACGGTTTGAAAAGTTTGTTCCTGAAACTGCTGCTGGCGTTCGTAAACTTCGCCGCTGCCGTCGGTGTAAAGCCGCGCCAGAACGAATTTATTCAATTCCGTCTCGACTTCCCTTCTGACGAACATATTCGCCTCCATCCAGCGGCAGTTCGTGCAGGTGTAGCCCGTAAAATCGACGAAAACCATTTTATTTTCCGCTTTTGCCTGTTTCAGCGCGCCCTCGAAATCGTTGTTTATCCACGCCGGCTCGTCGGCTTTCGAGCTGTTGAAACCGCGCGAATTTTCGGTTTCCGGCGGCAGGAAGGATTCGAGCTCGCCGAGTTTCGCGCCGAAAAGTCCGGTTAATAAATAAAAGCTGATTGCCAGTGAAACTATCGCCGAAATCAGACGAAACGCGCCGATTCTTTCCGGTTTCGAGTCGAGCGAAAGCTGGAACTTGCCCAGTAGATAAAACGCTAAAATGATGCCGATTGCAATCCAGATCGCCAGCACCACGGGACGCGTAAAAATTCCCCAATGCCAGACCAAATCGACGTTGGAAAGAAATTTCATCGCCGCCGCCACTTCCAGAAAGCCCATCGAAACCTTGATGGAATTCATCCAGCCGCCCGCGCGCGGCAGCTGCGCGACCCACTGCGGAACAAGGGCAAGAACGAAAAACGGCAGGGCGAAGACGGTCGAAAACGCCAGCATCCCCAAAAGCGGCATCTGCCAGCTTCCCTGCGAAGCCGAAACCAGAATCGTGCCGACAAACGGCGACGTGCAGGTGAAAGACGTGAGCGTAAAGGTCAAGCCCATCAAAAGCGCGCCGGCAATGCCGCTGCCTTCGCCTTCGTGACTGCGCGTCAGATTATCCAGCCTGGTCAAAACGGAAGTCGGGATGTTGATTTCATACGAGCCGAAAAGATTGAAAGCGAAGAAAAGAAAAATTCCCGTGATTAAAAGATTGACCCACGGATTTGCCGCGAAAAGATTAATTCCCGCCGCGCCGACGAAAATCGCCAAAAGCATTCCGAGCGCGGTAAACGTCAGAATAATTCCGATTGAATAAACCAGCGCGAGGCGGACGGATTTGGCGCGGCTGCCCGCCGAATGATTCGTAAAATACGAAACCGTAATCGGAATCATCGGAAAAACGCACGGCGTCAGCAAGGACAGCGCGCCGACCGTCACGGCAAGCCAGATAAACGACCAGAAATCGGCGGTCAGCCCGTTGCCGGTAATCGCCTTTTGCCCTTCGTTTTTTGTTCCCTGTACGTTATTCGGTGTTGAAATCGTTGATTGCGTATTATCGGCGGCTAACGGCTGACTGCTGACGGCTGAAGGCTTTTTAACATCTTCC
>DATHBC010000021.1:0-1782 GCA_035296345.1 Pyrinomonadaceae bacterium
TATTTCTTATAAAGAAGCCAGAGAAACCAAATACTGGATTAGACTGCTTCAGGAAACGGATTTTTTTACGGAAAAGGAAGGAAATAGCTTGCTCAACGATATAGAAGAAATTTTACGCATAATTGCCAAAATCAAAATATCTATGAGCAAAACTTAATTTTTAATTCTTAATTTTTAATTGTGACGCAGAAGCCTTTAAATCAGAAACTTTTCGACGACCCCGAACGGTTTGAGTTTTTTCAAGCCGTGCGGCTGTTGGAAAGAATGTTTCCCGAACGCGCGCCGGTCGGGCGCGATGCGCTGCCTCTAAACGAAGTGGCGCGTTTTCGCACGCGCGTCAGTCTGGATTTTCCGCCGAGCCAGATTCAGGAAATTCGCGAAACCGAAGAGGAATTTACCGAAAAGCAAAAGCTCGAAATTTTTATAAACTTTATGGGCATGGTCGGCTCGCTCGGCGCGATGCCGACGCGCTACACCGAACTGATTATCGAACGCGCGCGTTACGGCGACACGGCGCTCTGGAATTTTCTCGATATTTTCACGCACCGGACGGTTTCGCTGTTCTATCGCGCGTGGGAAAAATATCGCTTTCCGGTCAATTACGAGCGCGGCGCGGGCGATGATTTTACGGCTTATCTGTTCGACATTATCGGGCTTGGCACGCAGGGCATGCGCGATAAACTGGACATCGACGACGAATCGCTCTTGCCCTACGGCGGCTTGATAACGCAGAAACCGCATTCGGCGAGCGGCGTCGAAAATCTGATTTCGGATTATTTCAAAGTTCCGGCGGAAATCCGGCAGTTTTCCGGTCAATGGCTTTCGCTCGACGAAGAAAGCATCACGACGCTCGGACGAGCGAACAGCTCTCTGGGCGTGAACACGGTCGTCGGCACGAAAGTCTGGGACGACCAATCGAAATTTCGCGTCCGGCTTGGCGCGCTCGGCTTTAACGAATTCCGAGCCTTTCTGCCGAACGGCACGGCTTACAAACCCGTCAAGGCGATAATTCGCTTTATGGTCGGACAGGAACTGGATTTCGATATTCAATTGAAATTAAAAGCAAAGGAAGTTCCCGGCACGATTCTGACGACGCGCGCAATGCGCCGCCCGATGCTCGGCTGGACTTCGTTTTTAAAAACAAAACCATTTGTACAGGACGACGAGCAGGTAATTTTACAAACGACGAATTAGAAATGATAAACGATGAGTTTCGAGGCGCGACCGGCGAAAATAAATTTATCGCTTCGAAAAATTGGAGAAAATTATGAATGTAAACAAAATGTTTCTGGTTAATAAGCTGAACCAAACTTGTAAGGATACATTAACAGAGGCGGCTAATTTATGTCATAGACGGAAAAATTACGATGTCGAGATGGCGCATTGGATAATGTCGCTGCTTGAAATCGAAAATACGGATTTTCAGAGAGTTTTAAGACAATATGAAATCAATGTCGACCATCTGACCAAAGACGTAGCGGTCACTTTAGAAAAATTCGATAGAGGAAACTCGGACAAACCCGCTATGTCCAGACGCATTTTTGAATGGATTCAGGAAGCCTGGCTTCTGGCGTCCATTAACTACGGCGCGACAAACGTGCGGTCGGGGCATTTGATTCTGGCTTTGGTTACGAATGAGGAATTAGCACAAGTCGCCGCAAAAATTTCACGGCACTTTACCAAGTTGATAGTTTCAGCCGATTCGATAAAGCAAAAACTGCCGGAAATCATTGCCGATTCGCTCGAACAGAGAGGAGCCGCGAGCCCTTCCAAAACCGATGC
>DATHBC010000022.1:0-3303 GCA_035296345.1 Pyrinomonadaceae bacterium
GATTTGATTTCGCGGATTTAGATTTCCCGCCGTAAAAAATCCGTTTAATCGAAAAAAACTTCGCCTTTCGCCACAATGACCGACTGCCCGCCGATTCCGACCCGCTCGACGTTTCCTTTCTCGCCCGCTATTTCGGCGTGAATCCGGCTCGGTAGCTTTTCAATCTATTTCCGGGCTGCAAATGGAATCAAACAAGCGCTTACTTGTTAAACCACCGCATCGGCTCGGAATCTACGCCCCATTGCCCCCATTGCGTCGACTGAAAACCGTCGCGGCTTCTCTGAATATAGAAATAATTCTGCTGGTTGGAGGCGTTTCTTCTGTAAACGGCGTAATCGGTTTTGCCGTCGCCGTCGAAGTCGCCCGGCACGGCATAATCGTGTTCGTGCAAACCAAACTTATAGCTGACGAACTGACCGTCAGAACTTCTAATCCACTTCCAATGATTGTCCCCGTGCTCGCCGCCGCCCCATAAAGCCATATCGGTTTTACCGTCGCCGTCGAAATCTCCGTAAACAGAAATGTCTCCCATTTTGTCGCCCATCTGAAAACTGCTCCAGGTCCCGTTCGTGCTGAATTTAATGTGAAAAGTTATCGGCATCGGTGGAAACGAAGAGGGAAACCAGGTGATGACCGCGAGGTCGGCTTTGCGGTCGCCGTCAAAGTCGCCGTGAATCGGTTCGTCGCGCCTGCCGAGAGGTCCGCCGCCGAATTTCTCGGCGCGAAAACTGCCGTCCGAGCTGTTGTTGATATACCACCAGCCGCCGCGGTAAACTCCGAAATCGGTTTTCCCGTCGGCGTCGTAATCCTGAAGCATTATGTCGTCACTCCTCAGTCCCCATTGAACAAAAGTCAGAGTGTTGTTGCCGCTGTTGAGAACAATGAAATACCTGTAAGGAGTTTCAACGTAACCTCTGGCGACGGCGATGTCGTATTTGCCGTCGCCGTCGAAATCGCCTGGAATCGGTCCGTCTCCGTAAACGTTAGGCTCGCCCCTGCCGAATATCGTGCTGAAAAAACCATCTCTGCTTTTCAGTATATACCAATGATTATCGTTATTGACGCGCCTATACACGAATAAATCCGTTTTGCCGTCGCCGTCGTAATCCCAGACCGCTGTCGAGGCTGATGGCGTTAAAGTTACCGACAGCAAAAATAAAATTAATCCGAATGTTCTTTTCATAATAACTGTTCCTTTTTCGGAAAAAGCGACGGCAAGCACTTTTATAATGCTTGCCGCTCAATAAATAAAAATGGTGTTATTGCTGTCGTTGGCAAGCTGTCGATTTGTCGCGAATCTTAGCAGAGGTATTTCAGGAAAGCAAAGTTTTTTTGCCGAACTAATAAAAAAATAAGATTTAGCTTTCTAATAATTCTCGAATGTTTTAAACGTAAACTTCGCCCTTCGCCACAATAACGGATTGCCCGCCGATTCTGACTTGTCGGACGTTTCCTTTTTCGCCCGTCACTTCGGCGTGAATCCGGCTCGGTCGCTGCATAAAATCGCCCTGTTCGATGGTGAATTTCCTCGCGTCAATCGCGCCGTGATAAACCAGATAACCGGAAAGCGAGCCGGCGGCGCTGCCCGTTGCCGGGTCTTCGGGAATTGCGTCGTCGGGCGCGAAAAATCTGGCGTGAACTCTCGAAGCGTCTTCCATCGTTTCAAACGTGAAAGCGTAACAGCCGATTGCGCCGTAAGCGAGATAAATCTCCGAAAGCAGCGAGGAATTAATGCGGCAGCGACCGAGCGCCGCGAGCGAAACGAGCGGAACGTCCAACGCCTTGATTCCGGTCGAAACGACCTGTACCGGCAAATCCGCGCCGATATTCAAATCCGCCGAATCCAGTCCGAGACTTAGAGCCAGCCGCGAAACGTCTCTTTCGTCGGAAATTATCGCGCCCGCTTCAAATGCGCCCTGCGTCATCGTCACCTGAAAAGGTTTTTCGTCGCGAAACTCGACATCGACGGGCAAAATTCCCAGGTTTAGTTCCTGCTCGATGCTGACGATTCCGTTCGCCTCGCGCGGAACGACACCGAGCCTCGCCAGCAGATTCCACGTTCCGACAACCGGATGACCCGCCAGCGGAAGTTCCTGCATCGGCGTGAAAATCCGCAAGCGGCGCAGCGCCCGCTCCGAAGGCAAAACGAAAACCGTCTCGCTCAGATTCATCTCGCGCGCGATTTTCTGCATTTCTTCGCCGGATAGTCTTGTGCCTTCGGGAAGGACCGCCAAAGGATTGCCCGCAAAAGCCTTATCGGTAAAAACGTCGAGCTGGTAAAATTCGTATTTTCTCATGACCGGAATGAAGAATTATGAACCAGGCGCGCGGGATTGTAAATTTCCGCTTTTGCCCGCGAAAACTCTTTATTTTCATTTTTCTTTAAAATTTACCGTATTATCTTGACATTCAATCACTTAAACGTGTAAATTTTTGTATTAATCTGTTCTAATGAGCGGCTTATGAAGTGATGCAAAGAGCAATCCTGAACACTCTTGTCTTGTGGCATTTCTGCAAAATTCCAATCAGCGAATTTTCCACTTCTAAAGCGTCGTCTCGCGAAGCGAAAACCGTCCCGCAGAGTTTTCGCCGACTTAGGTGAAATATTACAGATTAATGCTGTGGGCTGCGCGCATTTTTTTAGTAGCTACATTTTGAAGGGAATTTAACAGAATTTTTCATGATAAACGACGTAACAAAGCAAACTGAAGAGTCGGAAAACAGCCAACCGACTGGTTCAGCTACGGATGAAACAAACAACTCCGCCGATTCAAATACGGCTGGAGCAGAAGCAACGGGAACGGCATCGACGGCGGCGCCTACTGCCGAAGCAGCGGCGGCGACTGACGAAGCAGCGGCGACTACTGACGAAGAACAAGGCTCCGGCGAAATGGATTTCGGCGCGATTCTGGAGCAGTTCGAGCAGGAGCAGACGGCTTTCAGCAAGGGCGAGCTGGTGACGGGCAAAGTGGTCGGCATCTCCGACCGCGGCGTGCTGATTGATTTCGGCTACAAGTCGGAAGGCGTCGCCGATATTTCGGAATTCACCTCGCCCGAAGGCGAAGTGACCGTCAAACAGGGCGATGAAGTGGAAGTCACCATTCGCAGCATGGATTCTGGCGATTCGCCGCCGTTTCTCTCGCGGATGGACGCCTTGCGCCGCCGCGCCTGGAACGAAATCGAAACCGCCTACAATCAGGGTACGCCCATCACGGGTCGCGTCATCGACAAGACCAAAGGCGGCTTGCGCGTCGACATCAACGGCGTCGAGGCTTTTCTGCCCGGCTCGCAGGTCGATTCGCG
>DATHBC010000023.1:0-1748 GCA_035296345.1 Pyrinomonadaceae bacterium
GGGCTCGCGCTCGGTTCGGTTTCGCTGGCGGTTTACGGATTTATTTATAGAGAGAAATTGTCGCAAATAGGTTTTGTAAGAAACATTTCGCGAAAGTTTAAAAGATAAAATTTTCGTATAAAAAAGGCAAAGCCGCGAGAGCTAAAGAAAACTCTCGCGGCTTTGCTGTTCCCGAGGCGCGGTCTGCGCCTTTATTGAATACGCATATTCGACGCAATCGGCTGGTCGCCCTGCTGACCGAACTGCTGGAAGCGGAAAGTTCCGGTCTGGCTCTGAACGACGTACCAGGTTCCGTTTGACGGACGCCAGACGGCATAATCCTGAAGCTTGTCGCCGTCGTAATCGGCGGGCTGCGGAATGTCGCCCTGCGTTCCCCATTTCGCCGCCTGCAAGGTCAAATCGGTGCTGCGGCGGATATACCAGATGCCTTCCGAAGGACGCCAGACCGCGAAATCGGTTTTCGCGTCGCCGTCGTAATCAGCCGGCACGAGCTTATCGGTCGGCAAGCCCCACTGCACGAACTCGTCGAAGCCGTAGCTGAAGTTGCTCTTTAAAATATGCCAGTGCGAGCCGCCCGAAGTCTGGCGCACGATGGTGAAATCGGTTTTCATATCGCCGTCGAAATCGCCGGAAAGCGGAATGTCGTTTTGCTGTCCCCATTGCTGCGACTGTATGCTGCCGTCGCTGCTGCGCAGAATGTGCCAGTAGCCGGTCGAAGGGCGAAAGACCGCGATGTCGTTTTTCGAGTCGCCGTCGTAATCGCCCGGCACGCGGATGTCGCCGCTCGTGCCCCATTGCTGAACCGCGAAATTCGTGCCCGGCGTTGTCTGGTCTGTGCCGTAAATCCACGAATTGATGCTCGGGCGATAAAGGCTGACGTCCGATTTACCGTCGCCCGTGTAATCGCTGCCGCCGGTCACGATGTCGCCGACCGTGCCGAACTGGCGGGCGATGAAACTATTGTCTTCCGAATCGAGCGAGTACCAGAACGATTGACTGCTCGGGCGATAAACCGTAAAGTCGGCTTTGCCGTCGTTCGTGCGGTCGAAACCCTGCTGGCGACAGTTGCGCTGGTACGTGACCGTGAATTTGTAAAGCGCGCACATCACGCCGTCGTCTTCGATGTCGTTGACGACGATGTTAAAAGGCGCGTTCGGACCGACGCTGAACGAAAATCTGCCCTTATTGATTGTGCTGTAGCCCATATCGCCGATAACGTTCGAGGCGGGAAAAGCCGGATTGTAGCTGGAATAAGCGGTGGCTTGCGTCTGCGCGTTGCAGCCGGAAAAATCCAAATCTACCGTCACGCACACGGTTTCGTTAAAGGGGTTGGCGAAGTTGTGCGTGTCGCGCCGCAGCGCCGTGTTGTTTTCCATCGCCGCCGATTGGCTGCCCGTGCAGGTCGAAGGACTTCCGTCGCGCGTGATGCGTCCAGCCTGCTGCACGTCGCCGTTGTTAATCGAACCCTGAACGACAACCGGATTCGCCGCCGGTTGACAGATATACTGCGCGCTCGCCGGAAGAATCTGCGCGAATAACAAAATCGCCGTTGTGCCGAGAATAAATAAATATTTAAACATTAGTTTCCACTCCTTGTAGCAAATAAAATCTTTCAATCCGGTCGAAGCTCTTTTTCGACCTTCGATAATGAATGCGAAAGTTTCGAGCGAAAACTATCATCGGCAGAAAATTTTTTTTTGAGATGTGGAAAAAGCAGAAGCCCGCGCGTCAGCAAGGGCGGAAAAAGT
>DATHBC010000024.1:0-4682 GCA_035296345.1 Pyrinomonadaceae bacterium
GGCGAATAGCCGTTGCCGGGTTTGACGCGCGGCTTTTCATTCCACAAATCGCCGTAGCGTTTGATAAAGCCGACGGACGACTCGAAAAGCGTCAGCAAATTCCCTTTCAATTCCGATTTTTCAACAACCGGCGCGTTCGTCGTTTCGCCGGAGTAGCGAATCGCCGTCACGGTCGAGCGCGGCAGGAGTTCGGCGACGCGCTGGTTTTTGCCGAACAGCAGGACGGCGGCGACCGTCGGGATAAATTCATCCGAAGTGCCTACCGCAAGCAGCAAATCGCGTTTTAAAAATTCGGCTGTGTTGTATGTAAAACGCCCGCCGCCCGCCGCCGACGCCGCGACGTCGTCTTCAAAAGCTTTCGCAAAGCTCCACAAAAGCGCGTCGTCGATGTCATTTTCGGTTGCGCCGAGAACTGGAATATTTTCGTATCCGAGCGGGCGAATTTCTTCGAGAAACATCGAAAGCTCTTCGCGCGTCGCCTCGCGTTTTTCCGTCCCGATACGCAGATAAAATCGACCGTCGCGCGTCCGGTACGGGCGGCGCTTGCCTTCCACTTCCAAAACGACGACGCGCCTGCCGCTGTCGAAATAAACCATATCAATCAGCGGCACGAGCGGCGGGTAAATCTCGTCGCGGCAGATGCGCGCCAGCTCGTCCTGCACGTCTTCGGCGTAATCGACGCCTTCGACCCGGAGCTGGTCGGTCACGCCGAAAACGATGATGCCGCCCGCCGTGTTTGCCAGCGCGACGATTTCCTGCGCGATGCGTTCCGAGTTGGACAGCTTGATTTTTAGCTCTAAATAGGTGTCTTCGCCGCCGCGAATGAGTCGCAGAAGCTCGTTGCGCGAAGTCTGCGGCGCGGGTTGATTCAAGATGTATTCTTGAAAGGAGCGTTGCGCAGACGGTTCGCTGCGCGGATTGTTGCGGAATTTCCTGCGTGTCATTTTTGTCAGGACGGAACACTTCAATCCGCCCGAATGCGCACTGTTTAAACGCATTGCTGGAATAAAAGTTTCAACACCTTAATTGAATCATTTATCGCTGAAAAAGACAATTACAATGCCGGAAGGCGAATTACGAATTAAAAATTACGAATTACGAATTACGAATTACGAATTGCGAATTACGAATTGATGAACTTTCACCACTGATTTTTGACCTTTGCCGGTTAAGCGGAATCAAAGCTCAAAAATCAAAGCTCGAAAATCATCAATTCGTAATTCGTAATTCGTAATTCGTAATTTTTAATTGACCTTTCGCCCGTTTTCTCGCAAACTTGTTTCGTTCTATTTATTCCAGACCGAAAATTTAAACCGCTACGTGAAGAACGAATCCGTCACCGCCTACATCTCGCTCGGCTCGAATCTCGGCGACCGCGCCGGAAATCTTCTGCTCGGCGTGCGCGCGATGATGGAAGCGAATTTCGAGGTCTCGCGCTTGTCGGCGATTTACGAAACCGAGCCGGTCGGCGTCGAAAATCACGGGTTGTTTCTGAATATGGTCGCCGAGGCTCGCGTCACCGGCATCACGCCCGAACAGATGATGGCGCGGATGATTCGCATCGAATACCTGCTGGGCAGAAAGCAGAAAAACGAAAAAGCGCCGCGCACGGTCGACCTGGATTTGCTTTTCTACGGCAACCTGCAATACCAGTCGCCGTTTCTGACCGTCCCGCACCCGCGTCTTCACCAGCGGCGATTCGTGCTCGTTCCGCTCGCCGAGCTTGAGCCGAATCTCGTTCATCCGGGCATTAACCAGACGATTCAGGAGATTTTGCAGCACACCGACGACCGCTCGATGGTCAAACGCTGGAACCCGTATTAACGGAAAACGGAAAACGGAAAGCGGAAAATTAAAATCGCATATATTTTCCATTTTCCGTTTTCCATTTTACACTGTATTTTTATGGCATATTTGCAACCCGACAAGCCCGAAAAAGTTTATCTGCCCGCGATTCGCGCCGCCAAGGAAAAGGGCGAAAAGCTGGTCTGCCTGACCGCTTACGATTACCCGACGGCGCGCATCGTCGATGAAGCGGGCGTCGATATGATTCTGGTCGGCGACAGCATCGGCAACGTCATTCACGGTTACGGCAACACGATTCCCGTCAGCCTGGACGAAATCGTTTCCGCCACCATCGCCGTCAAACGCGCGACCGAGCGCGCGATGGTCATCGCCGATATGCCTTACGGCAGCTATCACGTCAACGAGGACGAAAGCGTCCGCAACGCGCTCCGGCTGATGAAATACGGCGGCGCGGAAGCCGTCAAGCTGGAAGGCGGGCGCAACCGCGTCGATTTGGTCAAGCGTCTGGTCGACGAGGAAATTCCGGTCGTCGCGCACATCGGCTTGACGCCGCAGTCGGTTTACAAGCTCGGCGGCTATCGCGTGCAGGGCAAAACGCCGGACGCGGCGAAACGCCTGATTGACGACGCCAAAGCGCTGGAAGACGCCGGAGCCTTTGCCATCGTGCTCGAACTGATTCCGCGCGAAATCGCCGAAATTATGACGCGCGAGCTGAAAATCTCGACCGTCGGCATCGGCGCGGGACGCGAATGCGACATACAGGTGCTGGTCTTGCACGACCTCGTCGGCTTCACCTTCGGTCGCCAGCCGCGCTTTGTGCGCCAGTATGCAAACATTCGCGAGGTGATGAATTCGGCGATTACCGAATGGATGACGGACGTGAAAAACGGCACTTATCCGAGCGAGAAAGAATCTTACGGCTTGCCGGAAGAAACCAAAAAAGAATTGGGAAAATGAAAATCCTGCTCTTAAAAGTTGAAGATACCTTTGATATTAACAGACAGGGATTGATTTTATCTCCGGCAATTCCGGAAGAAACGCGCCCGCCGAAATCAAGTGCCGTTTTGCTGATTAGACCGAACGGCGGCATTTTAAGAGCAGAAGCCGTCTTTGAGATTCCTTTTCTGTAATTTTCCAGCGTCGAGGATTCGAAAAAACACAAGCCCGCTTATAATTGTATTTTGAAAGATCGGAACGGAAGTCTGGCTGGATTAAGTTTCAACTTTTTATGGAAATCATCAATCGCCGCCCGCGCATGGCGTCATTAACGCGAAAGCTGCGGCGCGAAAATAAAACAATCGGTTTTGTGCCGACGATGGGCGCGCTGCACGAAGGGCATCTGGCGCTCGTCGCCGAAGCCCGGCAGATGTGCGACGTCGTTATCGTCTCGATATTCGTCAACCCCGCGCAGTTCGCCCGCGGCGAGGATTATGAAAAATACCCGCGCGATTTGACCGCCGACGCCGCGCTCCTGACCGAATATCAGGTCGATTACATTTTCGCGCCCGACACCGAGGAGATTTATCACGAAGGTTTTTCGACTTACGTTTACGTCGAAGGCTTGACCGAAACGATGGAAGGCATCTCGCGTCCCGGTCATTTTCGCGGCGTGGCGACGGTCGTCACGATTCTTTTCAACACGATTCGCCCGGATTTCGCCTTTTTCGGACAGAAAGACGCGCAGCAGGTCGCCGTTATCAGGCGTTTGACGCGCGATTTGGGTTTCGATACGGAAATCGTCGTGCTGCCGATTATCCGCGAAGAAAGCGGGCTGGCGATGTCTTCGCGCAACGCCTACCTTTCGGACGAGGAAAGACAAAAAGCTTCGATTATTTTTCAGGCTTTGAAACGGGCGAAAATCGCCTTTCGCGAAGGCGAGCGCGACGTTGCGCGCCTTTCGGAAATCGTCCGTGAAAAGATACAAAGCGAGCCGTTAGCCGACCTCGATTACATCGCGCTGGTCGATAATGAAACGCTCGAAGCCGTTGAGAAAATCGACGATAAGCCCGTTCTTCTGGCGGTCGCCGTTCGCTTCGGCAAGGTTCGCCTGATAGACAATACAATCTTTAACCGAAAGCAGTAAAAAGACCTTTATCTGCATCAAAGTAAGCGAGGTCGGAAACGGCATTCAACTATATGAAAAACATCAAAATTTTATTCGGAATTTTAACTCTGGTCGTCGCTTTCGCCACCGCTTCGGCGGCGCAGAACGTGAGCCTTCCGTCGCTCGACGGCGGAAACGTTTCGCTGCAATCGCAGCGCGGCAAAGTCGTCGTTCTGGCTATCGGCGCTTCGTGGCTTCCGCTGTCGAAACAGCAGGCGATAATCGTCAATAAACTGTCGAGAAAATATTCGCCTGAAAACGTGGCGATTTATTTCGTGACGACCGATTCGGCAAACGCCAAATCGAAAAACTTTGCCGACGACGCAGCCGTCAGAGCCTTTGCCGCGCGCAACAAAATGACCGCGCCGATCCTGCGCGACGCCGACGGCGCGGCGACCATGAAAAGATTTAAAGTCGACCAGCTGCCGTCGTTCGTCCTGATTGACAAAGACGGCAACCCGTCGGAGCCTTACGCCGGTTTAGACCCGGACGCGGCTGCCACCGACAATCTGGCAAGCTCGATTTCGCAGGCGATTGACAGGCTTCTGTAATCTGAATCGAAACTTTTAAAACGAATGACGAGCCACTGGAAAAAGGCTCGTCATTTTTTATGGAACTTTTTCGCTGAATCAGTGTCTAAGCCAAGATATGACCACAAAAAAATTTGCGTCATTCTTATTAGTTTTATTTTTTGCTTTTGCCGGAAGTCTTGTCGCTTCAGCGCAAAAGCGGCAACTAAAACTTTCGATTCAGGACAAACGCGAAATTATAA
>DATHBC010000025.1:0-2171 GCA_035296345.1 Pyrinomonadaceae bacterium
CCGACAGAAAGCCGTAGCCCGGATGAATCGCCTGCGCGCCCGTTTTTTTCGCCACGTCGACGATTTTTTCCCAGCGCAGATAGCTTTCATTCGACGGCGGCGCGCCGATAAAATAAGCCTCGTCCGCCATCCGCACGTGCAGCGAGTTTTTATCGGCTTCCGAATAAACGGCGACCGTCTTTATTTTCATGTCGCGGCACGCGCGAATGACGCGGCAGGCGATTTCGCCGCGATTGGCGATTAATATTTTTTTGAACATATTTTTGAAAGTGAGCCGTAAGCCGTGAGCAGTGAGCCGTTTCTTTATTCCTACTGCTCACTGCTTACGGCTCACCGCTCACTATACCAACATCGAATTCCCGTGATTTTTCGGGTCGAAGCGTACGCCGACCTTCGCGCCGGGCGCGTATTTTAAAGGGTCGGCTAGCTGCTCTTCGCTCAAAAGCTCGGACGATTCGAAATCGACGCCGTGAACGCTGTAGACGTAGAAAACGATTTCGCCCTGCGCGCTCTGCTCGCTGTCGATAATCGTGCCGTCGCAGATTCTTCCTTTTTGCCGCAGTTGCGCGCGGCGCTGCGCTTCCAAATCGACGTTTTTCTTTTGTTTGAAGATGCCGAAAAGTCCCATATTTAATCAAGAACGAGCGGCGGTTTATTAAAGCGCGCTCGCAGTTTGTTGATTGCCGAAAGAATCGCCGGGCGTTTTATAATCCGCGCTTCGAGCGGGCGCTTGCCCGGAATGTCGAGCATAATCAGCCCGAGCAGAATCGTCAGCAGTCCCTGTCCGGGAACGCCCGGCAGCGAAAGAATAATGCCGAGCACGACCAGAAAAACGCCGAGCAGATTTTTGGCGATAACCGCGCCCCAGCGCACCAGAAACCGGCTGTTCGGCATAAAGCTCTGCTGGTAATGCGGGCTGAAATAATTCTCCGGAATTTTGACCATGACGACCGCCAGCACGATAAAACTGAAAGCGAACGAAGCCAGAAACAGCCCGGCGAAAAACAGAACCTGTTCGAGCGTGAGCGATTGCCATTGTCGCGAAAGCCAATCCATCAGTGTTTAATTAATTTCCTCGACCGTGACCGGAGCAGCAGCGATTGCTTCGGTTTTATTTAATTCGACCCAGATGTAATACATCCGGTGTATAAACGTCCAGAACGAGCCGATTGCCAGAATCCAGAGCACCTGCGGCATCCGGTTGGCGAAAAAATTCGTCGAGCCCCAATGCGTCGAAAGCGCGCCGATGATAAATAAGACGATTCTTTCCGGTCGCTGCAAAAAGCCGACGTTCGCCTTCACGCCGATTGCTTCCGAACGAGCCGTCGTGTAGCTGACCATGACCGAGCCGACCATTCCCATTCCCGCCAGATAAACGTTTAAAAGCGAATGATGCGGCGTATTGCTGGCGTAAAAAACGATGACGCCGAGAAAGCAAACCATGTCGGACAAACGGTCGAGCGACGAATCCAGAAACGCGCCGAAGCGCGTCACATTTCCGGTCAGGCGCGCCACGTTCCCGTCCAGCATATCGAACAAATTGGCGACAATCAGCACGATTCCCGCCCAGAAAAACTCGCCGAAACCGAAAAGGACGCCGCACGCCGCATTTATCGTCACGCCGATAACGGTCAGAACGTTCGGATGCACGCCGCCATAAGCGAGCCACCGCACAAGTGCGTCGATGATTCGCATTGCCCCGCGTCCGATGCTTGCTCCAAACATATAAGCCTTTTGTCAGCAACTGTTAGCTAGTGTTATAACGTGTTACTGAGTGGTTAAAGAAGAAGTTTTAACCAGTCCGTAACACTCACTAACAGCAAGTGATAGATACATTTTCAGATACAGGTTGAAAAAATGCAAAACCCGTTTGTAATAACAGCATTACCCGTGTTTATAAAGCGACGTTATTTCTTTACTCTCGACTGAAATCTGTTTCTTTCTCTTTCACGTTTTCGGCGGCTGCGCAAATTTGATTGCATTTACCTGAACACCCGTATTTGTCGCCCTGGAAATCCTATTAAATTTTTCGCAATTTCCCGGAGGCATTGTAAGATTGTCGGAAACGTTATTTCGATAAGTCTACTTTGGGAAACCGGCAATTAGGACCTAACTTTGACCTGGCTTGGCTCAAAAGTTTTCCGGCTGCCGAATAAAAAAGCTAAAAAAAC
>DATHBC010000026.1:0-3583 GCA_035296345.1 Pyrinomonadaceae bacterium
CATTTTTGCCAATTATAGCTAGAAAGCCTGTAAACGACAAATTTCACGTCGTTTAAAAGGGAAAGAGCTTTCGGCATGGCTTCGAGCGCCGGCGGTCGGAATAAACGACATACCGAAACGAATTCTATTCGCGGCGCGGCAATTATTAAACCATTGAAAATATTAGATAAAATGCAGTGTCAAGTTTTGCCCGCGCGCCTACAAGCCCACAAGCCCACATTGCCCACAAATTTTATCTGATGCTTTCAGCTAAAGTCCCCGGCTGCCGCTCCTGCCCACATAGCAGCCGAGTCGACTGAAAAAGAAGCCGGGCTTTTATAAGGATTTATATATAAAACAGAATTGATTTGATCGTCGGAATGCCTTGAAGGTTGTTCAGGAATGCTAAGCCCACGTCGTTCGAAGGTTTGCCACAAATAAAACCGAAAACGATGAAACGGCATTCCTGAACAACAAGCGAAAAGTTTTTTTGAGCGAGTGATTGAGTTCTTTAATTTCAGACTTGAATCCCGGTTTGCGGCGGGAAATCGTCAGCGGAGGACGAGGGAAAGAATGCGAAACGGTTGGGGAAAGCCGCTTCCTGAAACTTCTGCTTATTTCCGTTTAAACGGTGATTTATAGTCTTTACGGGAGATAAGAGGACTCCGATTTCTAAAATCGGTCTAATTACTCCCGTAAATTTTAAAATTATAGCTTTAGAAAAGAAGCGGCGTCAGAAATCATAATTGAGCTGTCCGGCGTCGCGGTCGTCGGTTAATTATCCGGCAGAAACCTCTGTTCAATCCAAATTTTGCCGGATTAAGACTCGTCGACGGGCAGTTCAATTATGATTTCTGACGCTTGTCTGCATCCTGCCGCCAGGTGGTAATTAGGTAAGATTGCAGAAGTTACGAACTTTCAGCACGGACGACTTTTTAAATTTTCGGTAATCGGAAAGCAACATCAGCGACAATCGACGTAAATAAATCATTTGCGCCGCTTAGCCGCCTAAAAAAATCAAAAGCCTGACGCATCGGCTAAATGACTATCAGGCTTTCGTTCACGTACCCTTTGTCTGTTTTCACAGATGGAATACGGTTTTTTATTCTATCTCCGAAACGGCAAAGACTCAAAATAAAAAAAAACTCAGGAGATAAAAAATGAAAACCAAATACTTCTTACCTATTGCGATTTTCGCAGTAATCTGTTTCACCGCTCTCGGGCTCACTTTCAACACGGCTACTTTAAAGGCTGCGCCGCAGGTTTCGGAGAAAGAAAATGCTTCGCTCCCGGCGTCAGCGCCCGTTATGCCGCCGTCCGATTCGTTAAGAGCAAAAATGGAAAAGGCTGAAGCGCATCTAGCCGCTTTGGAAACGACGCTGGCGAAAATCGAAGAAAGCCGCGTCATTACTCCGGCAGACAACGAAACTCTGGACAATAACGGATTGGCGTTAGGCGATACGCTGTATGCAGCTTTTCAGGAAGCCTCGCAGTCGACGCTGGCTGCCGCCGAATCCGAAGGGAAAAACGGCAACGCCGAAGATTTGCCGTACTTTGAATCGTTCGAACAAAATCACACGTCTCGCACCGAAGACCTCGTCGTGAGAACCGACCGGATTCAAAAAGGTATCGAAGACGGAACGATTATCTTAAAACAAGGTCCGGCGACACCCGCGAAATTTACCAAAGCCGGTTACAAATCGGAAACCAAAACCAGCCTGAGCATGAGCCCGGGTTTGTCCGAGACGGCGGACGCTTCGTGCGGCATCGTCGCCGCCGGCTCCAAGTCCGGCTCGAAAGTTCTGAAGCCGTGCATCGCTCCGTGCATCGCCCAAAATTGGGTGGATTGCGCGAGCTGCATTATCAGAAGCGTTCCCGCCGGTATCCAGCACTACAACGATTTTCGCAACTGCTGGAATAATTGCGGCGGCTTTTGGAAATGGGCTTGCCGGGTTAAATGTCTGGCGGTTTTCGCTTACTGGATTTATTAACGCGACCGGCGAAGCTTTCCGGCGGCAGGCGAACGAGCCGCCGAGCCGATTGAAATTCCGAGCCGACCGGCTTGAGGCGCAGATTTAAGTCTTCGGAATTCAACCGGCTGCCGAATCTACGGGCGGTGGGAAAGCTCCGCCCGTTTTGCCGGCAGTGTTCCGATTTTGCATCGTCTGAAAGAAGAAACAGTGAAAAAACAAATAGTCGTGCCGAATCATCGACCTTTATTCCGTCATGACGCTTTTCGGCTTTCACCGATTCATTCTCGGAACACTGCTTTTTTTCGACGCGCTTGTGCGAAAAATTAAAGCGAGCCTTTTCGAATAATCCCGGGCAGGCAACCGGTTTTCCCGCTGTAACAGGCAGCCGTATATTGCAGCCGCGGCAGCGACGGGAAGCGACTGATTTCGTCAAACAGGGTCGCTCTCTTAAAGCGCGATAAATAATTTTTACGACGAGCGGCGAAACCTTTTTTTAAATTTGTCTATAAGCAATAGTAGCAGGTAAATAATTTATTCCGGCTTAACAAAATCAAAAGCCTGACGCATCGGCTAAATGACTATCAGGCTTTCGTTCATGTACCCTTTGTCTGTTTTCACAGATGGAATACGGTTTTTTATTCTATCTCCGAAACGGCAAAGACACAACCCCTTTGGGAGACTTCAATCG
Organism: Pyrinomonadaceae bacterium; assembly: GCA_035296345.1. GTDB lineage: Bacteria > Acidobacteriota > Blastocatellia > Pyrinomonadales > Pyrinomonadaceae > JALZHR01. Next base: position 2,641 of record DATHBC010000026.1, read on the forward strand.
AAAAATAAGGAGATAAAAATGAAAAGCAGCATTTCAAAAATCTACAAAGTTATTTTCGCCGCCGCCCTTTTGTTTGCGACGGCGATTTTCTGTTTCGGTCAGCGCGAGCTCGCGCCGCTGGAATTTGTCGGAGCCAGCGACGAAAATCCCGACGTTCAGACGGTCGCGCTCGATATTTCGCCTGACGCCAGAATCGAAGTCAGCGACGAAAGCCTGATTCGCGCCGAACTGAGAACCGAAGGCGAATCGACGCGGCTCGAAGTGGCGGTCAACACGCTCGAAAGAAAAGCGGGCGAGGAAGGAACGGAGTATGAAGGCAGGGTCGTCGTCAGCGACCGCGACACCTTTATCATCCCGATTAAAATTATTATTTTCCCGTTTACGCCGAGAGAGTGTCGCGGCAGGCGCGTCAGCGTCCAGTATCTGACCAGAGGCTCGTTTGACAATTTCGTCGGCGTGGAAGCGACTTTTCCGAGCCCCTTCCAGGTGGCGACCTATCCGCTGCAAAGACGTTACGACGACCTCGGAACGAATAAAAAATATTTCGGCGACAGTTATTCTCTCGGCGGCTGCCGCGTCTGCGCCGTCAGGGTTTACGTTCGCGCCCGCCGCGAAGGCGAAATCGACGACAACGACAATCTCTGGTTTATAGTCAGCGACGCCGGAAACGGAACGGCTTACAATCCGGTCAACATCGCGCCCCCGTTCAACCCGATGTGGTGGGGACAGCCTTCGCCCTACACTTTTTACCGCGAAATTCCGGGTTCGGTCATAAATCCGGAGATTTTCGCTAAAAACACACCGATGCTCGACATCTCGTCGCAGGACGATACGGCGATAGATTACACGCGGGTTTATATCTACAGGTATTAAATCGACGCCGAAAATTATCAGCCGAAAGAAAAGGGAAGCGAAATTCGCTTCCTTTTTTTATTTATTCGCT
>DATHBC010000027.1:0-2047 GCA_035296345.1 Pyrinomonadaceae bacterium
CAAGTTTCAATCATTGATCGCGTCTATTTTCGTTTCGAGCGCGTCCTGCACGTTTTGCGGCAAATTTGAAAGAAAATTGTAGCCGGTATTTTGCTCGATTTGGCGCACGCTCGTGCGGTAAATTTGCCAATCGGCGCGCAAGATTCCTTTGACGTTCGGCATATCGACGGCGATAACGCGCGCGTTTCCTTCGTTGATCTGCGAAATCGGTGTTCCGGCGGGAACGGCGACGGCGATTTTCCAGTTATTGGTCGGAATCGTCACTTTCTTTTTTATTTTTCCGGCATCGCCGTAGACGCCCGAAACGATGTAAACGTCGCTGCCGCGCGTGACGAGAGTTCTCAGGTAAGCTTCCAGCTTCTGCCACGGTCCGCGATTCAAATCCGGCGTCTGCGGCGTCATATTCGTCATCAGAAACGTCGCCGCCATCGAATCGCGACTGCCGTTGCGGTCGGCGTTCGGGCAGATGTGCCCGCGGTCGTAGCCGCTGCCGGTGTAATCGGCGGGCGTGACGCGCTTCCAGCCCTGCGGCAGGCGGTCGTCGGGACGAAAAGAATCTTCGCGGTCGACGTCGCCCATATCGGCGCGTGTCACGCGCCAGGCGACCCAATTCGGAATCGCGCGGTCGCGGCTGTAGCTGATTGCCATATAATTATCGACAAGCAGATAATTATTCGGGTCTGACGCGCCCGCACTGCTCGGATTTCCCAGCGCCAGATAAATCTGCGCGGCTTGTTCCGGCGTCGCCGGCTGTTCGGACGGCGAGCGCGGCTGCCCGTCCGGTCGCGTAACGTTTGCATCATCCGTGCTGCCGAACCGGTCGAAACCTTTTTTGCCAACCCAAATGCAGAAAACGATAATCAAACCAACGATTGCCAGCGCGATTAAACCGCCGATAAGAGCTTTATTTTTCATAAAAATCCGGCTGCGGGCGTTAATTACAAAAAGTTTAGCACAAACCCGCAGAATTTTCGGCTGTGCGTTTTCGGCGAAAATTGGTTAAATTAAAACGAATGGAAAAACTTCATCTCACAGGCTTGACGCAAACCGAGCTCGTCGATTTCGCAATAAATCACGGCGAGCCGAAGTTTCGCGCGCGCCAGATTTTCAAAGGCTTGCACCAGCGCCGCATTCCGGATTTGAACGAGATTACGGATTTGCCGAAAGCCTTTCGCGAAAAGCTCGCCCGAATCGCCGTGACTTCGACCCTGACGGTCGAATCGCGCTACGTTTCCGAAGACGGCACGCGCCGCTTTCTGATGAAAACGCACGACAAATTGCCGGTCGAAACCGTTTTCATCCCGACCGAAAACCGCGACACGATTTGTTTTTCGTCGCAGTCGGGCTGCCCCCTGAAATGCGATTTCTGTCTGACGGCAAAGCTCGGACTGCTCAGAAATCTGACGGCGGGCGAGATTGTCGAGCAGATTATCATAGTTCTGAACGACGTTTACGGCGCGGGCGCGGAAACGCCGCACGGCACGAATCTCGTCGCGATGGGCGCGGGCGAGCCGTTTCTGAATTTTGAAAATCTGACGCGAGCTTTGAGCATAATGGCTGATGAAGAAGGACTTTTCATCGTGCCGAACCGCGTGACGGTTTCGACCGCCGGAATCGTGCCGAAGATTTACGAATTTGCAAAATTGGAACAGCGACCGCACCTGGCGATTTCGCTGTCTGCGCCTGACGATGAATTGCGCGACAAATTGATGCCGATTAATAAACGCTGGAATTTGGAAGAGCTGCTGTCGGCGGCGAGAGAGTTTGAAAAATCCCTGCGGCGCGGCGAGCGTTTCACGTTCGAATACGTTCTGCTCGGCGGCGTTAACGATTCCGACGAGCACGCCCGCTCGCTCGCCAATTTACTGAATAAATACGGCTTGCAGCGCGTGAAAATCAACCTGATTCCGCACAATTCCGCCGAGCCTTTGGAATACAAGCCTTCGATGCCGGAACGGGTCGAACGATTTAAAGCGATTCTCGAAGCGAAAGGCGTTGCGGCTTACGTGCGCCGCCCGCGCGGGCGCGACATCTACGCCGCCTGCGG
>DATHBC010000028.1:0-2453 GCA_035296345.1 Pyrinomonadaceae bacterium
GTTTTTTGTCGAGCGAAAAGTAAAAAGGCTGTCTTGCTGACAGCCTTTTCGCATTTAAGTTTATCTTGGATAAGTAGTTTTTATACTGTGTTGGCAACGCCGTTCGCGGCGCTCCATGATAAGCAATACTTATTATATTCGTTTTTCAGTCAAATTGACAAGTTTTGTTTTTAGAAAAGTTACAATTCCTAACAGGAAATTTTTCGCCGTCGCGGAGGCGGGAAAACGAGGTAAAAGATAAAAGGTAGAAGACAAAATTAAGAATGGTTCTTTGTTTTTGTCTTTTACCTTTTATCTTTTGCCTTTCCGCTTTTGCCTTTTGCCCTGTTTTCCGATTGACTATTTCGCCGAATAATCGCAAAATTACCTTTGCTTTGCAATTAATCGAGGAGTGCTGATAAACGGGTGAGTTTTAGCCGCGAGAGTGCAGTTCAGAGAGCGAAACGAGACCTGGCACAGCGTTTAGGAATTGCGGAATCCGAAATTCGGCTTGCTTCGGCAAGCGACGAGGATTTCCCGAATTCGTCTCTGGGCGCGCCCGTCGATGACGAAATGTCAGCGCAGATGATTTCGAGCGGCTGGAAAATAAATCTGGAAGCCGCCGGGAAAAATTATGAATATCGTGCCGACAAATACCAGCTCAGGCTGCGCAAATTTAACGGAACAAATCACATTATAGAATCGTGAATTAATAAGCAGGAAGTCTCTGACCAAGGTTTTTCTGCTTAAAGTATTTTGGGAGTAAAAAATGAATCGACAGAATATTTGGATTCATATCACCATCGCCGTCATAATCATTACGATGGCGGCGGTTCTCGGACAAATCAGGCGTTGGCAATCGACGCTCGGAATGTTCAATGATAAATCTTCTTCGACCACTACGAAGACAACGACCGTAACAAAACCGACAGCGGTCAGCCGCTCGACGAAAGACTGCCAGCCGGAAGTTCTGGTCAAGTTTCGTCCCGAAGTGGATTTGACGGAAATCAAAAAGATTGTCGCCAAAAACAACGACAAGGTCGAAGATGAAATCGAAACGGTCAAAAACCTGATTTCGATTGACGATTTGGACGGGCTCGAAGCGGAAAAAGTCGCCGAGCAGTATCGCCGGATGTCGGATTTGGTTTTGTATGCCGAACCGATTGTGGAAATCAGGCTCGAGCCGACCGAAACTTTCCGGGACGTGACGTCGAGAAACAACGAATCGACGAATCTGCCCGACGAATTTAATTTGCCGAACGACCCGATGTTTGCCGACCAGTGGGCTTTGAAAAACAACGGTCAGAACGGCGGCAAGGAAAACGCCGACATCGCCGCGCCGAAAGCCTGGGAGAAAACGAAAGGAAGCAGAAAGGTCGTCGTCGCCGTGCTCGACACGGGCGTCGATTACCTGCACCTGGATTTGGCGGCGAATATGTGGATTCGTCCCGACAATGTTCCGCAATACAGGGACGACGAGCTGGGCGTTTTTAACGATTTGAACGGCTTTAACGCCGCCGAAAATCTGGCTGACCCGATGGACGAAAACGGTCACGGAACGCATTGCGCGGGCGTTATCGGCGCGGAAGGCGATAATGATTTGGGCGTTGCCGGCATCAACTGGCAGGTCGAGATTATGCCGCTCAAATTTTTGGGCAAGGGCGGTTTCGGCTCGACCAAAGACGCGATTGAAGCCATCAATTACGCGGTTGACCGCAAGCAGAAAGGCGTGAATATTCGCGTCATCAGCGCGAGCTGGGGCTCGACCGTTTATTCCAAAGCTCTGGAAGATTCGATTCGCGCGGCTGGCGAGGCGGGAATTTTATTCATCGCGGCGGCTGGCAACGACGCGGGCAACAACGACAAGCGCCCGCATTATCCTTCAAACTACAATCTGCCGAACGTCATCAGCGTCGCGGCGCTCGACCGCGGTGACAATCTGGCATCGTTTTCCAACTACGGACCGAAAACCGTTCACATCGCCGCGCCGGGCAAAGACATTCTTTCGACTTGGCTGAAAGACGGTTATCGCGAAGCTTCGGGAACTTCGATGGCGACGCCGCAGGTTTCCGGCGTGGCGGGTTTGATTCTGGCGAACGAACCGAACATCACGGTCGAAAAACTGCGTGAAAAAATCCTGAAATCCGTCGATAAAGTCGATTCCTTGAACGGAAAAATCGAAAACGGCGGAAGATTGAACGCGGCGAAGGCGCTGGGAAATTAAATTTCAGTCGACAGAGAAAACTTTAATGCGGCGGGAAGCTTCTCGCCGCATTTTTATTTAACCAATTCGTCCACACGCTCAACGATTTGGAACAAACCCTTGCGCGAAAAAGTTTCCGAAAACCTTTCCAAAAACCGCCCTTTTCTTCCAAATAGCTGAAAACAAACTTGTTACTGAATTCGATTCTTTTTCGCAAGGAATTGGCACACGCTTTGCTTTTACCTCTCGCGTCAGCGCAACGTGCCGAGCC
>DATHBC010000029.1:0-6083 GCA_035296345.1 Pyrinomonadaceae bacterium
GGCGGCGTATTAATGTTGCTCCAGCTATCGACGAAATGCGTAAACGTCGGGTTGAAATTCGCGCTGTGCGAGCCGTCGGTTTTCGTCAGCCGCATAAAGCCCGTGCCGTCCAGCTTGACGCGATAAACCTGCACGCCAATCGGGTCGTATTCCGTCGCGCTGAAATAAACCCAGCCGCCCGCCTCGTCAACGCCGTAAAAATCCCGCACTTCCCATTTTCCGTCCGTTATCTGGCGAATCATCTTTCCTTTGTTGTCGTAATGATAAAGATGCCTGAAGCCGCTGCGCTCCGACTGCCAAATCATCGTCTTGTCTTTCAGGAAAACCGGATTATCCTGCACGCTCACCCACGCGGGCGAAGTTTCGCGAAAAGCCGTGACGGTTTTTCCCGTCGTCCGGTGCGCCGAGTTTAAATCCAGAAAAGTCTGCTCGCGGTTTTGCGCCTGATACATAATCGACTGGCTGTCGGGCGACCAGGTGACGCGCGAAATCAGAAAATCTTCCGGTTTATAAGCGGACGTCTCCACAAAGCGCGCCGCGCGCGTTCTGACGTTGACTGAGCCGAGCTTAACCAGCGGATTCGGGTCGCCCGCCTGCGGGTAATCAGTGTTTTCCACGCGCTGGTTCATGACCGTATCGTCCGGCAAAACGAATTTCGGAACGGGCGTTTCGTCGAATCTCAGAAAAGCGATGTGCGTCGAATCGGGCGACCACCAGTAGCCGCGCTTTTGCCCGCGCCCGTAGAGTTCTTCTTCGTAAACCCAATCGAGATAGCCGTTTAAAATTCTTTCGCCGCCGTCGCGCGTCAATTGCGTTTCTCTGCCCGTCGCGACGTCTACGACGAACAGATTCATCCCGCGCACAAAGCTAATCACGCGGTCGTCTGGCGAAAAATCGGCTTCCATTTCCTCCGCCGCCGGCGTGTTCGTCAGGCGGCGAACGCTGCCGCCCGCGATGTTATACAGATACAAATCGTTTTTATGATTGATTAAAATCGTCGTCTCGGCGTTGTTAAACTGCTGCCCGGGCGCGCTTCCCAGACGGGTCGCTTCTTCGGGCGTAAATCCGCCGGTTCCGGTCAAAACCGTGACGAGTTTTTTATTGTCGAAAAAGGCGGTCGCCTCGCCCGTCAGCGCGTTGACGCGCATCAGCATCCTGTTCTGCACCTGTTTATACGTCGTGCCGTCTTTGTTCCACTGTACGAACGTCGGGCTGCCTCCGAATTGGACGCGTTTTTGCGGGTCGAAAATATCGTCAATCGAAAGCATCTTGTCCTGCGCCGAAGCGAAAGACGCCAGCGCAAAAACTGCGACTGCTGCAAGCCACTGGATTTTTTTCATAATATTTTTCAAGTTTTCGGGAAAGATGTCGTTTGAGTGAAGTATAAACGAATCCGTCTAATTCAACAAAAACGCGACTTCGACCTGCGCTCTGACGGTAATCGTGCCGACGGCGAAAGTTTCCGCATCGCTTTCATCGTCGGAAACGGAAAAGGAATTCGACGAATAATTCGCGGTCGGCGACCGGTAGCCGTCAATGTCCTTTTCTTCAATCGAGAGGGCTTTGCCGACCGTCTGCCCGATTTCCTTTGCCAGCGCGTCGGCTTTTTCGCGCGCCGCGCGCATCGCCATCGCCCGCGCCCGGTCCTTGTGCCTGCGCAGTTCAGACGATTCGAAACTGACGCTGCCGATTTCCGTCACGCCGATTTTGACGACTTCGGAAAAGAACTCCTCGAATTTGGCGAGGTCTTTGAGTCTGACGACGATTGTTTTGGAAACCGTGTAGCCGGCAAAAACGCTGGTGTATTCATCATCATCCTTTTGCTTGACGCGGTCGAATTTTTCCTTGACCGAGATAAAATCGGTTTTTACGTCTTTGGCGTCAATCTGAAAGCGCCGGGTGAGCGCGATAATTTTAGCCACGTTCTCGTCATTCTGCGTTTTGGCGACCTGTAGATTTTTGTCCGCTTTGCTGACGCGCAGCGAAATCAGAACCACGTCGGGCACAACCTGAATTTCTGCCGTTCCCGTCACCTGAACGCTCGGCGTCTGATTAGCCGCGAGCGTCTGCGCGTTGATTGAAACTGCAAGAAACAGAAAACTGAAAACGATAAAAAACACAAACTTTGATTTCATCAAAATTCTCCTCGATTTTACTTTGTTATTTTTGTTTCGGGCTAAGCTTTCGGGTGCGACTGGTCGTAAACTTCAATCAGTTTTTCCATGGAAACGTGCGTGTAAATCTGCGTCGTCGAAAGCCGCACGTGCCCGAGCATTTCCTGTATGTCGCGCAAATCCGCGCCCGAATCCAGAAGGTGCGTCGCAAAGGAATGGCGCAGCGAGTGCGGCGATATGTCGTGGATGTCGGCGCATAATCTGATGTATTTATCGACCATCCGACCGACCGAGCGCGTCGTGATGCGCGTGCCCTGATAATTGAGAAAGACGGCTTGGTCGTCGCGCTCGCCGGGCGGCGAGTTGTTCAGAAAAACCGGGCGCGTTTCCGAAAGGTAATGCATCAGCGCCTGCAGGGCGTGCTCGTGAAAATGCACCATTCTTTGTTTTTTTCTTTTGCCCGTGACGCGCGCGACGCGCTCGCGAAAATCTATGTCTTTCATATTCAGATTGACCAGCTCGCCGACGCGCACGCCCGTCGCGTACAGAAATTCCAGAATCGCGCGGTCGCGCCTGCCCAAATCCGTCTGCAAATCCGGCGTTTCGATAAAGCGCACGGCGTCTTCCATCGAAAGATGATTCGGCAGCTTTCTTTCCACGCGCGGCGTCGAAACCAGTTTGGCGGGATTCGTTTCCAGCACGCCTTCGCGCACCAGAAATTGAAAAAACGTTCTTAAGGAAGCGAGCTTGCGGGCAATCGAGGTTTTCTTTTTGTTCAGCGCGTGCAGGCTCGCCATCCACTCGCGAATCGTCAGATGGTCAATCTCGCTGACGCGCACGTCGCCGGTTTTGCCGATTGTAATCAGATAATCGCGAAACTGCTCCAAATCGCTGGAATAATTTCGCAGGGTGTGCGCGCTGACGTTGCGCTCGTAACGCAGGTGTTCGAGAAACTGTCGCAGGTATTCTTCAAGCATAGGCTTAGATTTTAATACAAATCATCACCGAGTTTGTCAATTTCAAAACCCGCCAGACGCAGCAGATAAACGCAGGCTTCGCGATATTCGCCCGTCTCCGGCGACCAGCGGTCAACGATGTGGTAACGATTGTCTCTGACGCCTTCCAGAACCCATTGCGCGCCGTCAGTGCCCATCAGGTCGCAGTCGTTTGTCGGCAGATTCCAGTAATTCGCCGCGCGCAGCAATTTAAGAAACTCGCACCATTCTGTTTGGTCGAGATTCCGGCTGCTGCTGCGCAGAATTTTTCCTGGCTCGTAACCGCCCGCGCCGTCTGATTCGGCGGTAAACAATTTGATTTGATTCGGACTGCGCTCGACGCGTACGAAAACCGGATGATGAAAGCTTCGCAGCCAGAGAAAGCGGTAAATCTCCGTTTTGCCGTCGGAAACATCGAGCAGCGATTTTTCATTCATCGCCCGCAGATGTTTTCCATACCAGTCGTTCATAAAATTATCCGCGTCTTTCCAGCCGCCGGCAAAAATGTCTTTCGGGAAATAATCGCTTTTCCCTTTTTCGATTCCGGAGATTTTCCGCGCCAACGCCGGAAAATTTTCCGGCTTCACGCAATCCGAAGCGAGCAATGGCGCGGGCGGCGCTATCTCCGTGACGCGGCTCGTTTGATAATAAAGCCAGAACACGACCGTGCCGCTGCCGAGCGCGAAGGTCAGAAGACAGGCTAGAAGCTGTCTGGAAAAGCTTTTCATAAATTTACGCTCACGAGAAATCAGGTTTACGAATTAGACAATCGTTTCCGAAAAAAGTTCCGCGCTTTAACGCTTCGGAACATAATAACCTTTTCTGGTGCGAATAGTCAGATTTTCGCGGTTTTTAACTTTTAACGAAATCGTGCGAAATTCGCCGCGCCTGTCCTTTTCGTCTTCGGCGGGCGGGTAATAGCTCAAAATATATTGCTGGGAAAGCTCGGCGGAAATGCGCGCAAACGCCGCGTCGAGCTCTCTTTCGTCAACCGGCGAATAAACCGCGCCGCCCGTCTGCCTGGCTAATTCCTGCATCCGGCGCTCGGCGGAGAGAAAAACGACGTTGGCGTTGCCGGCGCGCGCGCCCGTGCGCTTGATGTTTTCAAAATCGGTCGTTTTGACGACGTAAATCTGGCAGTTGCTGAGCTGCGCGGCGCGCACCGTCTGTTCCAGCGTCGAATCGCTCAGATTATCCTCGCCGTCGGAAACGATGACGATAACGCGCCGACCTTCGACCGAGCGCAGATATTCAGCCGCCTGAATAATGCCGTCCAGAAGCTGCGTGCCGCCAGCCGGTTCGGGAAAAAGCTGGATGGCGCGGACGAGCGAGGAAACGTCCTTCGTCAGCGACTGCTCCAGCTCGGTCGTCGAGGCGACGCTGAACAGCGCCACCAAATCCTTTTCCGGGCGAATCACCTGCCGGAAAAAACGAATCGCGGCTTTTTTCTCGAATTCGCGCGCGATGCGCACGCTCGAACTGTTGTCGAACAAAAGCGCCAGCCGGACGGGCGTGTTGGTCGAGCGCGAAAGCTCGCTGATTTCCGCCGGTTTGCCGTCGATGTCCAGAAGGAAATCTTCGAGCCGCAGCGTGGCGACGGCGCGTCCCTGCGCGTCGGTGACGGATGCCGGAATCGGCACGAGAGCCGATTCGACACGGATGACTTCGCCGTCATCGTCGGCGTCGCCGCCCGTTTTCTGTACAGGCGTCGGCGTCGGCGTCGGCTTGACTTTCGGGCTGGTGGGCAATTGAGTCGGAACGTAAACGACGGGCTCGCGTTTTTTTGAGGAAGGCGTGTCTTCGGGCGTCGGTTTATTCCGCCCGCTCTGGGCGAAAACCGCCGCGGCGAAAGTGGAAATTAAGATTGCGAGTAAAATTTTACGAGCCATACCAATCCAGATTATTCGGTAAATTTTCCGCCGCCATTTCCAGATGAATCACGCGGCGATTTTTCGGGCTTGTTCCTGCCGACGATGAATGAACGACGAGCGGGCGCATCAGCATTAAGTCTCCTTTTGATGCGCGGCAGAGCACAAACGGTTTCGGTAATTTTTGCACTTCCGCCGAGCTCAGACGCCGCCGGTGCGAGCCGGCGACCGCTTTCAGCGCGCCGTTCGTTTCGTCCGCGTCGTCCAGGTGAAACCGCAAGGTCAGCATTTTCCGTAAAATCGAATCGGGCGCTTGCGCGTGCCAGATTCCGCCTTTGCGCGTCCAAGCCGTAAACCCGGCGGTTTCGCGTTTTTCCCTGACGGCAATCGTCAAATCCTGATGCCACGGAACTTTCCAGTTAGCGTCGGGAGTTTTGTTAAAAAAAATCGCTCTGACGACTTTCGCCTCTTTTCCCAGAAAGCTCTCAGCCGGATTTCTGACCGTTTCGCTTTCGGAAAATTTTCTGACGCCGGGCGAAAGATTTAACAAATTTCTCACGCCGTACGCGCTTTCGCTTTTTTCGCTCGTCACGGCGAACAAATCCCGCTTCAGGCTCAAAATCGTTGCTTCGTCCAAAACGTTTTTGAGAATCGCAAAACCCGTTTCGTTTAATTCAGCAGATGCATTCATGTAAAAATCAGCTTCAAGCCCGCAATCACCAGAACCAGCGCCAGCACGCGGCGCAGCGTCATCGAATTAAACTTCCGGCTGCCGAGCGTCGAGCCGACGAAACCGCCCAGAGCCGCCGCCGCAATCCAGACCCAGACGCCGCGCGTCAGATTTCCAACCTGCGCGTAATTGCCCAAAAGCCCGGAAATCGAGTTGACCAGAATAAACATCGCCGAAATTCCGGCGGCTTTTTTCGTTTCCGTCCAATTCGTCAAAAGCAGAACCGGCGTCAAAAAAATCCCGCCGCCGACACCCGTCAAACCCGAAAGCAAGCCCATAACCGCGCCCAGAATCAAAGCCAGCCAAACGGAAGGCGCGACGATTTGTTTTTCTTCCGCCGTCTCCGCCGCCGCCGTCGAAAAGTTCCAAGCCAGCC
>DATHBC010000030.1:0-1899 GCA_035296345.1 Pyrinomonadaceae bacterium
CGGGCGAATGCCGCGCAGGCGAAAAGCGTCAATCAGGGCGTCGCGATAGCCGAGCGGGTCGTCGCTGACCAAATCGTAATCGGCGGTTATCATCGCGCGCAGGAAGTCGCCGAAACTAATATCGACGGGCGGACAGTAATCCAGCGCGCGGATGCAGATATTCAGAAAATGCTGCGCCGTTTTGCTGGCTTCCGCCGCCAGCCGCTCCGCCAAATCGGGATGCAGCTCGTGTTCGGTCGAAATCTTTCCGCTGATTCCGGCAATCCGCAGCAAATCGCGGATGCGGCTGATGTAGATGGTGAAAAAGGCGTCGAAAACCGCCGCCACCAGTATCGCCCCGCGCGCGTGCGGCTCGGTCAGAATTTCCAGGTCGTTCGAGTTGGGCTTAGTGCCGAGCGCCTCGCGCAGGGCGGCGCGCTGTCCCATCGCTTCGCCGAACTGTTTGGCTAACTGCACGAGAGGATTGGATTGTGAAAGCTCGCCGGAAATTGAGGCTTCCTCGCCTTCTTTGAGCGCGATGCCGGAATCGATAACGGGACGGTAAATCAAGCCGCCGGTTTTTTTGATAACGTCGAGCAGCACTTCCTTAAAGCTGAAATGCTGAAACAGGGCGACAATATCGGCAAAGCCTTCGTGAAAAGCGAGCGTGTCGGGGCTGGTCGCCTCCATAAAATGCGACCGTTGACCGTCGATCAGAGCGTGCGTCGTTTCGTGCGCGATAATGTCGTGCGACAGGCAGGTGAAAATCGCCTGACCGGGCAGATTGGTCACCGGGTCGTCGGCGGAAGCTGGAAAATACCCGAAAACCAGAGCCTTTAAATCGCGGCTGTAAAAGGCGTTAGCCTCCTGCATCCCGTGCGGGAAAATGCGCAGGCGCGATTTCGAGCCGACTCGCTCGTGGCGGTTAAAGCCCCATTTTATCTTTCTGCCGAGCGCAAACTCGAAAATCTCTATCGTTTTGCTGGCGACCGCGTAAACCATCTGCTGGTGAAATCGCGGGTCGGATTCGCTCGGGTCCAAGCCGCCCTGCATCAAAATCGACGGGTGATTCAAATCGACCGGCTGATAATAGCATCTGTTGCTGACGTCGTAATCGATGACTTCCAGATACTCGCCGCGCAGACCGCCTTCGAGTTTTTCATAAGGCACGCTGACGGTCATATAATTGCCGAGCGTGCGACGGCGCGACGGGTCAAAGGCGTAAACCTTCAGCGGTCGCGTCGCCGGTTCATCATAAAATTGTCCGTTACTCATAGAGTGTTTCCTCAATTAATCAATCGTATTTGAAATTATCCGGTCGAATAATTTTTTCAACCGCCAATTTAAAAATCTGAAAATCATGCTCGCCATGAAAATTTCTCTATTGCTGCTGCTGCGGCGGCGGGCGAAAAAACAAAGCGCCGGCAGCTCGGTAAAAACGCGGGAGGTTTTTTAATCAAATTCCAGTGCGGAAGAATTAAAATCTATTTAAAAACTTTTGTCAACAGAATTATAAAGAATCTTCCGGCAGCGGCATTCGGATTCAGTGCGCGGAGCATCGCCCGGCAATGGATTTCAGAAATAAAAAAGGGTTTCTAAAATATAATGAAATTTTCCGCCGTTTCCTTACAGAGAAATTTTCATCCCGCGGTCTTTCATCAGGCGCGCGTAAAACTTGCCGGGGCAATCGTCTTTACATAAAAAGAAGCGTTTTCTCCCGGTTTTCTTTGCAAATGGCGTATCAAATAGTTAAGATTGACGGAAAAGGGCACACCCGCGCTCTAAAACACAAAAATTAATCGAATATCTTGCCTGTTTATAGACGTTTTAAGTCTATCAGGCGAATTTTTACATCAGAACAAGTTGTTCCGTGTTTAATCGTTCCAAGAAAATGCGAAAGTTTTTATCAATCGCCTGCGC
>DATHBC010000031.1:0-1724 GCA_035296345.1 Pyrinomonadaceae bacterium
AACAATTTCACAGGCTCGCGCGGGCGAAAAAGCATCCGCACGGCGAGCCACGCGCCGACGTAGCCGTGCAAAGTGGCGAAAATAAGCAAGAGCGCAATCTGAACCCAGATGTTCCCGATGAATTCACCCATAATCTGCGAAACCTACTTTAGAAATTCATTAGTAAACCTGAAAACCTTTTGAATTAAGACAAAAATCGGAAAAATCCTTCAGCCATTCATAAGACGCGCTGTAGTTTTTCCACTGGTCGTCCTCGTCCTTGTAGAGCGTTCCGTCGTCCGGCTTATCGGTAATGCTCAAATCCGCGAAAATGCGTTTGTTCGGCGCCAGCTTCGGCAAAATCTCGTCGCGAATCTTTTCGCCGATTTCGTGCGCTTCTTCTTTTGAAATACTGACGCCGGTGGCGTTATATTCCATCTGCCGCAATTTCCCGTCGCTCATAATATCAAAGCTTTTAATAATTTCCAGCGTCGGCTTCCAGTTCCATACGTTCGCCCGGAACTCGAAGTTCTCCGAGCTTAAATCCATCAAGGTAAAACTCATCTGCCTATTCTCCCGTTACGTTACGTTCGCGAAAATTTAATTTCTAAAAAAATGCTAAACGCTGAATCGATTCCAGTCAATAAAGTTTTGCTTGTGAGCTTTGAACGGTATAATTTTTTGCCGGGTAAATTAATTTATGAACACAAAGGAATATCTGCGCCGGATAGGAATCGGCGACGCGAAAATTTCGGTAAATCCAAAGAGTCTGAGACTTTTGCAAAAGCGGCACCTGCTGCGCATACCGTTCGAAAATCTGGACATTCACTGGCGGCGACCGATTGCGCTGGACGCGGAAAAGTTTTACCGGAAAATCGTCGAAGAAAATCGCGGCGGTTTTTGTTACGAGCTAAACGGTTTATTTTGCAGCCTTTTACGCGAAACGGGATTTGACAGCCGGATAATTTCGGCGCGTGTCGCGAGCGGTGAAAACGGTTTTGGTGCGGAGTATGACCACCTGGCGATTCTGACGAAAATCGGCGGCGACGAGTTTCTGGTCGATGTGGGCTTCGGAAGCTTTATCGCCGAGCCTCTGAGATTCGTTCCGGATTTGGAGCAGCGGGATGAAAACGGCGATTTCGTGATTAGAAAATTTGATGAGAGTTATTTTGAAGTTTTGAAAAAAGATGCGGGCGTTTGGAAAAGCGAATTTATTTTTACGCCTTCCGGGCGCGATTTGTCCGAATTTGCCGAAATGTGCCGCTTTCATCAAACCTCGCCCGAATCGCACTTCACGCGCGGAAAAGTCTGCTCGCTGATGACGCGCGGCGGGCGTAAAACTCTGACCGACAGGAAATTTATCGAAACCGGAAACGGAGAAAAGAAAGAGTTTAACGTTAATTCCGAAGCGGAATTCAGCGAGATTTTAAAGCGGGAATTTCATATCGAGCCTAATTCAGGATAGACGGAAAAGCTTTCTTTCAGGCAAAAATCATTTGCTTTTCAGGCGAAAATTTATCGCCTGCCGTTTATGGTTAATTTCGCTCGCGCGGTTTATAATCACGTTTTCAAAAGCTATGACAAAACCAATTTCATATTCGGACGCGGGCGTCTCGATTGATAAGGCGAACGAAGCGGTGGCGAAAATCAGAGAATTCGCCAGGGCGACTTTTAACGAGCGAACCTTAACGGAAATCGGCAGCTTCGGCGGAATGTTTTCGGCGGATTTTCCGGAGATGAGCGAG
>DATHBC010000032.1:0-3305 GCA_035296345.1 Pyrinomonadaceae bacterium
ACGGAATATCGCCCGCAAAATTCGGATTCGTGTTTTTGCCGGTCAGAAATTGATAAAGCGGGTGCTGGTCTTCGCCCTTGACCGAGATTTTGGCGAACAAGGGAAATTGAACTTTGTATTTCGACGTGCAGAACTCTTTGATTTCCTCGTTCGTTCCCGGTTCCTGACCGTTGAAGTTATTCGCCGGAAAGCCGAGCACGTAAAAACCCTGCGCCTTGTATTTATCGTACGTCGCCTGCAGGGTTTCGTACTGCGGCGTGTAGCCGCATTTGCTGGCGACGTTGACGACGAGCAGGACGTTTCCTTTATATTTTTTCAGCTTCACGTCTTTGCCGTCGATGTCCTTCATCGTGAAATCCAGCACGGATTTCGGCTTGTAGGAAGCCTTGCTCAAAGCCGCCGTCCCGAACGCGAAAACAATAAGCAGGCTGCACAAAATTCTAATTGACATAATTACTCCTGTGATATGTGATAAGTGATAAGTGATAAGTGATAACTGATAACTGAGAACTAAAATCCGATTCTTAACTATCAGTTACCAGTTATCAGTTCTCAGTTATTTAGGTAATTCGCGGCGATTCGGCGGCGGCGTCAGTTGATTCTGATTGGTTTTTTCGCCCGTCTCGCTGAAAACTTCCTTCATCGCGCCGATTGCCGAAAGCATATTCGACGTTTCCATCGGCATAAAAATGACTTTCGCGTTGTTTGTGCGCGTCATGTCGCGCAGGGATTCGATGTAGCGCGCCGTGATTAGATACTGCGTCGTCTGCGCCGGGTCGCCGATTGCCTGCGAGATTTGCGCGATTGCCTGCGCTTCCGCTCCGGCGGCTTTCAGACGCGCCTGCGCCGCGCCGTCGGCTGATAAAATCGCCGATTCCTTTTCGCCTTCCGAGCGCGTGATTGCCGCCTGTTTTTCGCCTTCCGCTCGCGTGATGGCGGCTTGCTTTTCGCCTTCCGCCTGCAAAATCAAAGCGCGCCGGTTGCGCTCGGCGGTCATCTGTTTTTCCATCGTGATGCGCACGTCTTCCGGCGGATTGATGTTTTTCACGTCCACGCGCGTGACCTTGACGCCCCATTTGTCGGTCGCTTCGTCCAGAATAAGGCGCAGCTTGGAGTTAATCTGGTCGCGCGACGAGAGCGTGTGGTCTAAATCCATCTCGCCCATCACCGAGCGCATCCCGGTTATCGTCAACTGCACCAGGCTGCCGACCAGATCATTTATTTCATAGACGCTTTTGACCGGGTCGGTAATCATCCAGTAAACGACCGAATCGACGTTTATCGTCACGTTGTCGCGCGTGATGACGGGCTGCGGCGGCAAATCTATAAACTGCTCGCGCAAATCTATCGAAGTCGTTCCCGGGCGCACGTTCGACCAGTAAACCGCGCGCGGCGATTCAAAAAACGGCACGATAATGTTCAAGCCGCTCTGCGCGACCCGGTGAAAACGACCGAGCCGCTCAATCAGCAGAACGCTCGATTGCGGCACGATTTTTATCGTCTTCCACCCGACGATTAACATCGCAATGAAGATAAACGCGAGAAAGCCTAATCCGAAGAATTCCATTATTAACGACCTCCAAAGATTTTCCTACCGGCTGGACAAGCAATTTAGAGATAATCATATAGCAAACCGGATTTTATTTAAAAGGACGGCGTAATTTCGCGGAACAAAATTTTTTTTTGCTCGTTGATACCTTTGCGGAACTTTTTACGCTTTAACTGTTGGAGGCGAAAAAAACGCCATGATTCTTAAAGTTATTTCAAAACCGAACCGGAACGCGAAAAGCATCTAGTTATCATTCAATATCCGCAAATATCCGCAAATATCCGCAGAATACATTCCTAAAAAACTTTTCGCGTTACGGTTTTTCCTTTCTCGAAATAAATTCACATAAAAGCTACAAACAAAAACTTTTTCGGCGTATAATCCCAAAAATATGACCGTCAAACTTTCCGATATTCAGGACGCCCGCAAAATCCTGCAAGGCATTATTATCCCGACGCCGATTCTCTCGGACGAAAAGCTTTCC
Organism: Pyrinomonadaceae bacterium; assembly: GCA_035296345.1. Classification (GTDB taxonomy): domain Bacteria; phylum Acidobacteriota; class Blastocatellia; order Pyrinomonadales; family Pyrinomonadaceae; genus JALZHR01. The sequence goes on from DATHBC010000032.1 coordinate 2,034, forward strand.
AAAGAAATCGGCGCGCCGGCTTTTTTGAAAGCCGAATGCCTTCAGCGCAGCGGCTCTTTTAAAGTGCGCGGCGCGTACAACAAGATTTCGCGTCTTTCCAAAGACGAGAAAAAACGCGGCGTCGTGACCGCCAGCGCCGGAAATCACGCGCAGGGCGTCGCGCTCGCCGCGCGCCTGCACAGTATCAAGGCGACGATTGTCTTGCCGGAATTCGCGCCTTTAACCAAGATTATAGCGACCAGAGCCCAGGGCGCGGACGTCGTTTTAAAAGGCGCGAGCTTTGACGAAGCCGTCGCTTATTCGCGCGAGCTGCAGGAAAAACACGGCTACACATACGTTCACGCTTTCGACGACGAGCTGGTGATTGCCGGGCAGGGAACAATCGGCTGGGAAATCGTCGAAGATTTGCCCGAGGCAAACGTGGTCGTCGTTCCCATCGGCGGCGGCGGAATCATTTCCGGCATCGCGCTCGCCGTCAAAAACCTTCTGCCGAGCGTGCGCGTCATCGGCGTGCAGGCGGAAAACATCGCGCCCGTCAGAAAGTCCTTGACCGAAGGCAAACCCGTCGAGGTCAAAGCGACGCAGACCATCGCCGACGGCATCGCCGTCAAGCGTCCGGGCGAAAAAACGCTGCCGCTTATCAAGGAATTTGTCGATGAAGTCGTCGAAGTTTCCGAAGAGGAAATCGCGCGCGGGATTTTTCACTGCGTGCAGAATAATCGCCTCGTCGTCGAAGGCGCGGGCGCGGCGGGAATGGCTGCGCTGCTGGCAAAGAAAATCAAAATCAAGGCGAGCGACACGGTCTGCACGGTTCTGTGCGGCGGAAACATCGACGGAAACCTTCTGGCGCGCGTGATAGAACAGGTGATGGTGCGGCAAGGTCGCTATATAATTCTCAAACTGCTCGTTCTCGACCGACCGGGAATGCTCGCCGCGCTGCTCAACCACGTCGCCGAAACCGGCGCGAACGTCGTCGAAGTCTTTCACCGCCGCGCCATGTGGCTCGCGCCTTTGGGAAGAGTCGGCATCGAGATGGTGCTCGAAGTCCGCGACGAACCGCACGGGCGCGAGGTCAACAAACATCTGGAAAAATGCGGCTACCACGTCGAGCGCGAAGGCGTCGGCGACTGGGAAGAGTAACAATGATTATGCGGAAAAATTTCCGCATAATCATAAGTTGGGCGGCTATCGCAGGCAGAAATAAACGGCAACGCAAAATGTGTTGCCGTTTTGCTTAAGTGAAATCGCCGCCCGACAATTCAACGGACGCGA
>DATHBC010000033.1:0-5906 GCA_035296345.1 Pyrinomonadaceae bacterium
AATAACCGGACGGATAAAAATGCGTGAAAAGCCGCGCGCCGGGAGAAACGAGCGTTTGCCGGCTTGCAAGGGAAAAGCGGCGGGAAGCATTTTAACGAAAGCAAAAAGTTTAAAAATATTTATTTCGTGCTAGAATATCTCGAAAATTTTCGTCTTTAAATCAAAGAAGTTCTTTATCATTAATTTAGAAAGGAGTCTTTTGTGTCAACAGCAAAAATCAATTTTCTGCTCGTTTTTGCCGTCGTGATTTTCGTCTCTCTGGCGTGCAGCGGGCTTGGCAAAAACGAAAACCGAACCGGCGGCGGCGCAGCAAATTCGTCCGATAATTCGGGTGCGACGGCGGCGAATAACAACCGGAAGAATACGACGACTACGGCGGAAACCGGCGACGGAGAATCGACCAGCGGCGAGGAAAAGCAAAAACCCGCGCCGGGCAAAGGCAACGTGCAGGGCAAGGTTTTATATAACGACCAGCCGGTCGAAGGCATCGAGGTCAGAATCTGCGAAAACTTCAGCACGATTATGGGCGTCCGCTGCGACGGAAAAACGCAGACGACCAAAACCGCCGCCGACGGCGTTTTCGTCCTCGCCGACCTCGACCCGAAAACCTACGGCGGCTTGACGGCAAAGGTTTTCAAATCCGCTTATTACGTTTTCCCGCAGGAAGGCATCATGACGGCGCAGAAATTTGCCGTCGAAGCCGACAAAACGATTTTCGCCCGCGACATCCATCTTTTCAAAGACGACGTGAAAATCACCAACCCGAAGGCGGGCGCGAAAGTCGACGCCAAAAACCTGGAATTAAAATGGGACGCCTACCCGGACGCCGCTTATTACAAAGTCAGCCTCTACCCGGACGCCGGCGGCTTGCCGCCGATTTCCGGCGAAAGAGTCGAGGAAGCGACCTACGCCGTTACCGAAGAGCTCGCCAGCGGCAAATACCGCATCCGCGTCGAAGTCTACAACGCCGCCGACCGCAAACTCGCCGAAAGCAGCAACGACATAAAATTCACCATCACCGGCGGCGCAGAACCCGCGGCGAAACCTTAGAAAAGGCGAAAATAAATGTTAAAAGGCGGAGATTATCCGCCTTTTTTCTTATAATCAAATTTTAGTATTGAAGATTTTGAAAAAGTGTTGTTTTAAGAAGCAATCGAAACGGTCATTAACCGCCGCTCTCGGTCAGCGGCAAAAGCGATACAGGCTTTGAAATCTTCACGCGTTAAATCGGGAAAATCTTCGAGAATTTCTTCTTCCGTCATATCCGAAGCCAGATACTCAAGCATCTCGTAGACCGTAATCCGCAAACCGCGCACGCAAGGCTTGCCGCCGCGCTTGTTCGGGTCAATCGTGATGTAATCTTGATAATTCATATTTCCTACTTCTCAAACGGATTTTAACATAAAAGGAGTAGTTTTAATTTTTAAGAATTTGCTTTAAATAAACAAAAAGCCTGTCAGAAGTGTATCTAACAGGCTTTTACCCAATTGATTGCAAGCATTAATCACGCAAATTCAATTCACGATTAATACTCAATATAACCTCGTCCCAACTAAATCCGCGTATGAAAGGATGAAGTGCAATCGGGGCTATGAAGTATTTGTATTCTTCACTTTTCCAAATTGGAACAACAGTTCCTTTCATTCCGGATGTATGAACATCCAGTTGCAAATTCTTAATGAATTCTCGTTTTTCGGCAGAAGACTTTTTACCGAAAGAGTCATCAAATGGCACGAGGATTAACTCAAAACCTATTTCCTTGAAATAGGCGACAGGTATTCTTGTCATTTTCTTAACCTCGCTATATTTTTTTACACTAATTGTTTGAATAGCTCACTCGATACCCACTAGCGCGGTAGATGCGTCTGCATCTTATTTGCAACTCTAGTACAGGTCAGACAGCACAATTACCAAACAACTAACTGCGAAAACAATAATAAGTTCAAAATGAATCTCTGTCAATAAAAAAATCTGAAAAAAACGCAATTTATTGCATAATGCCTAAGCTGATGCCCAATATATTGTATTTCTTCAAAATTCTTTTCACGTTTCAATCTCAAATTCTGATATTCCCAATCTTCTCAGGCTTTTTGTCCGAGCTCGGTTTGAGATACGGCGAATCGTCCTGCTCGCGTTTTGATTGTTCGTCGGGCGAATGCCATTTCATCCATTCGGTCGGGGCGTCGAAGGTTTCGCCGCCGTGTTGGGTCAGGCGTTTGCGGATGCGGCACATGACGGGCGTGTTGATGCCGACGCCGCTGATGACGGCTTGACCTTTGGTCAGGGCGGGCAGCTCGGCGAGCATCGCGCGCCCCGCGCCTTCGACCGATTGGGCGATGGTTTGCTGGTCTATCGGGTTGACGATGCGCATGATGATTTGCGTCATGCACTGCGAGAGAACGTCCTGGTCGAGCTTTCCGGGTCTTTGGGTGATTAAGCCGATGCCGACGCCGAATTTGCGTCCTTCGGCGAGGATTTGTTTCAGGATGTTGGTCGAGACGACGCTCGCGCCGGCGGGCGCGAAGCGGTGCGCTTCTTCCAGCAGGGTAAAGACCGGATAGGGCAGATGATTTTCCGTGTTTGCCTGCGCTTCGCCGCGCGTCGTCAGCACGCGGGCTTTGTTGACGCGGCGCAAAAGAGTGCCGACGATGACTTGCTGCTCGTGCTGCTCGATGTCGGAAAGCTCAAGAATCGTGCAGCGTCCGGGCGCGAAAAGGTCTTTGAGCGGAATGTGGTCCTGCGCGGAAAAAAGGCTGTCGGGTCGGTCGAAACGCGAGTCGAGCCGCCACAAAAGCCCGTCGATTGAAGACGCGTTGCCGCCGTCGCCGCTCTTTTTTTCGTCGCCGTACTTTTGTTTTAAAACCTCGTCGCGCAAATCGTGATAAGCGTAGGCGTAATCCTGCCGCCGTTCGGCGCGAAGTCGCTCGTTCAAACTGCGAAACGCCTGCGCTAAGAAATGAAGCATCTTGTCGGAAGTGCCTTCGGGCAGAAGATATTTCACGTCCGCTTCGGTCAGAGTCGAAAAGCGAACCTTGATTTTGTCGGGCGTGAAGATTTTGACTTCGGGCTTATAGCCGTCGCCGCCGAAAAACTGGTCGTCGCCCTGAATCGACTGCATCGTGTGATATTCGCCGTGCGGGTCGACAATCAGGACCGAGGCGCGATTGTATTGATTCATCAATTCTTCGACCAGCACGCCCGCCGTGTAGGATTTTCCCGAACCGGTCGAGGCGAGAATCGCCAGGTGCGTGGAAACAACGTCTTTGATTGACAAAACGACCGGAACTTCGCCGGCGTTTCTCGTTAATAAACTGCCGATGTGCGCCGAACCGAGTTCCGCCGAGCGTCTCGGGCTGAGCATCTGCGCCAGCGTTTCCGAAGAAGTCATAAACACGGCGTCGCCCGGATTCGGCGGAATGCGCGGGTTGACGAAATCCTTTAAATTGCGGTCGAAATAACCGATGGTCTCGACCTGAATTTCATAAATCTCGCACGAATCGCCGTTTAAGCCGATGAGCGCCGAGACGAGCGCGGGCGGCGTATTCGGGTCGGCTAAAAACGCATCTGGCAGATTGCGCACGATGCGTCTGCCTTTGATTGTGCCGATAATCTGGCGCGTCTCGTCGCCGTCCTTGACGTGATAATAAACAAATTCGCCGATGCGCGTTTTTTCGTTGTCCCTGGTGATAAAAAGGTATTCGTGCGGCAGCTCGCCCGGACCTTTGACCGTGCCGGTTAGAAAATCTGTGGTGGTTGTCATATTTGTAAAACGGGAATTCGGATTTTGAAAAATTCGGGAAAAGTATAGCACGAAAAAATATATTTGTTCTGGAACAAAATGCGCTAAAATGCGGTCTAATAAACATCAACCTGAGGGAGAAAGACGGAAAATGTTAGGAAAATGTTCGCTGACGCTCGTTCTGGTCGCGGTTATGCTCAATGCGGCGGCTTTCGGGATGCATCTCGGATTCGAAGAAGGTTACGATTACGCCAACGGGAGCTTACTCGGTTTGTCCTTTATAGGCTTTACGCGCTACGGCTATGTCGCCGGGCTTTACGGCTTTGCCGCGCTGCTTTTGTTAGCGGTTTGGGCGGGTAAGTTAATAAAAAAGGAATTAGTGTCGCAGCTTGTCTGCCTTCCTTCATTGGTCTGGATATTGTTTATTTACCGGCAGGTTTTGCAGCAGAAATACGACTTCAACCAGGAGCTGGCGAGTTTTCACAGGTTCTTGACGGCGACGATTTCGCTTGATTGGCTCAGCGTTTTAATAATTTCGGTTTTGCTGGTCATTCAGATAATTTCAGCCGCGAAGATTTTATACGGAAGATACAAGGCGCGGTTTAAATAAACCTTACCGTCTCTTTCAAAAAATTAATATCCGGGAACAAAAACTCGCCAATGGTGTCTAATCAGCCAGCAAACTTTTGGGAGGCTGGAAAAATGAAAAAGAATTTTAAATTGGGTCTGAGGGAAATCTGGCTGGTCATCGGCGTTTTTTCGATGATTGCGCTTTTTCTGCCGCGCGCCGACGGCTGGCAGGAATTTATGAAAAACACGCTTCTCGTCCTGAACGCATTGATGTTTCTGCTTTCTTTGCCGTGCAGCCTGTTTGCCGTTCCGGTTATGGTTGCGGCGGCTTACTATCTGGATATGCCGCCGGCTTCGAGTCGCGGAATGACCTTGAGCACGATTCTGCTGTTCGTTATCGGCTTGATGCAGTGGTTCTGGATTGCCCGCTTCTGGTCGCCGACCGAGCCGCCCTTTCAAATGCTCGATTTACTCGGCGATAAATCCGATATGACCGCCTTCGGAAACCAGCAGGATTAATTATCCTGCTTCTGGGAGAAATGAATCTTATGCTAAGAAAGATTTCCATAATTCTCGCACTTGTTGTGCTGGTAATAAACGTGTCGATGAGCGGATGGCACTTCGGGTTTGACAGAGGCTATGATTATGGAGTTAAAACCTTCACAAAAATTTTTTCCAGCGGCGAAACTGCTTACGGGTATTTAGGCGAGCTTTATGCAAATATTACAGGTCTGCTGCTAATCTTTCTGGTTGGAAGGTTAATTAAAATAGAAATCCTGTCTCAAATCATTTGTATTTCTTCGGCAGTATGGATGTTATATATTTATTGGCTGATATTTCAACAAAAATTTGCTGTTAGTAAAGACTTGGAAGCCTTCTATAAACTGTTGAATGAAACAATACCATATGATTGGTTTAGTGTAGTCGCTATCTCAGTTTTATTAATCTTGCAAATAATAATTCTTTCAAAATTTGCGTTTCAAAAATATAAAGCGATAGCGAAATAAAACTTCGCCGCGCTGTCGTCTCTTCGCAGTTAAAATTAAAAAAAATTATTCGTCTTCAAAATCGAGCAGTTGGTCTTCGATTATCGCCAGCTCCTTGCGCAGGTTGCTTTCCATCGAAATCGAAACTTCGTCCTGTTCGACCTGAATCGCCTGTTCTTCGGGGTCGCGGTCCAGTTCCATCCGCAAGCTTTCGTTGACGCGGCTGAGCTGCGCGTTGATTTCGTCGCGGCGGCGCTCTAATTGTTCTCTGTTCGGTTTGTGTTCCGGCATAAATTCTCCCTTTGTCGATTTTATTTTTAAAAGTATAACGCGCGCCGCGCGCTTGTGTGAAGAGGCGCGCGGCGGGCGCGCGTAAAGCGCGGTTCGTCAAAAAAAATTCTCTGTTCGTCACATCCGGCTTGCCGAAAAAGCGATTTTGAGGCTGAATAATGCTATGAACACCGAGCCGAAATTAAACCGCCCGCTCGTCAAATGGATTGTCGTCTGGGCGGTCTGGACGATTGTCGGATTTTATTTTACCAGCCAGACCGCGCTTCAGAGCCAGATTTCGGGCAGCCCGTTTTCATTCTGGCGGATTCTCTCCTGGCAGC
>DATHBC010000034.1:0-8637 GCA_035296345.1 Pyrinomonadaceae bacterium
GACCGCCAGCGCGATTACGGGCGAGATTTGTCTTTGACCGTGCCGCTCGACGTGCGTCGCGCGAACTTCGACTATGACGGCGATGGAAGAGCCGATTTATCGGTGTTTCGTCCGTCTTCCGGCAGTTGGTTTATCTCGCAGAGTTCCAACAATGCATTCATCGGCGTTCAGTTCGGCGCTTCAGGAGATTTAGTCGCGCCGGCAGATTTCGACGGTGACGGAAAAACTGATATTAACGTGTTTCGACCATCAGACGGCGGTTGGTATCGTTTGAATTCATCGAATAACACGTTTAGTCCGGCGCAGTTTGGAACAAACGGGGATTTGCCCGTTCCCGGAGATTTCGACGGCGACGGAAAAGCCGATCTAACAGTTTTTAGACCTTCGACGGGAAGCTGGTATCGGATTAACAGCTCCAACAATCAATTCGTCGCCGCTCAATTCGGTTCAAACGGCGATAAGCCGCTGGTCGGAGATTTCGACGGAGACGGAAAAAGTGATTTGACCGTTTTCCGACCTTCGAACGGAACCTGGTACAGAATCAACAGCTCAAACGATACTTTCTCTCCGAATCAATTCGGCGCGCCTGGAGATTTGCCTGTTCCGGCGGATTACGACGGCGACGGAAAAACCGATTTAGCCGTTTACAGACCGTCTGTCGGAGATTGGTATATTATCAATAGCGGCAACAGCTCGTTCACCGGACTACATTTCGGAATCAGTGAAGACAAACCCGCCCCGGCAGATTTCGACGGCGACGGAAAAGCCGATCTGGTTGTGTTCAGACCTTCAACGGGCACCTGGTATCTGCTCAGAACAACAGCCGGATTCACAGGTTTCCAATTCGGCGCAAACGAAGATGTCCCGACTCCTAATGCTTTCGTCAGGTAAAGACCGGGTTTATTCATCAAACAATAAAAGGCTTCGCTTTTAGATTAAGCGAAGCCTTTTTATTTCCAGTTATATTTTGTCTCGAAAAGGGGCGTTTGGGGGATAGTTTTTAGTCTAATTTACCTAAGTTGCCAGTTATTAAATAAAGGCTTTATCAATCTGATAAGCAAATAAAAATAAAGCGATTTTCAACAGAAAACCATTTAAATTGGTTGCATGAATCTTTTTCGGAAACAATCTACTAATTTCGCCAATCGTCGCTTCGATATATTTACGCGACAACGATTTATAGATTTCCAGCCACGGAACTCCGGCTCGTTCGGAATTGGATTTGCGCGGAACTTGCAGCCGAAGTTGATTGGTTTCGAGCAAATAATCTTCCCGTTCGTAAAAATTGTATCCGGCATCCAGAAACAATTGCGCCGAGGCGGGCAAATCCAGCGCCGGTTCCGCCAATACCTGCAAATCCGCACAACCGCCGGGAAGGATGCAGAACTCGACCGGCAGACCGGCGCTCGCTGCCGGAACTTGCACGCGCGCACCGTAAAAGTAGCGGCGTTTGCCGGTCACTGCGCCGCGATAAAGTTCAGCGCTGACAATCCGACACCTGTTTATGCGAATATTGTCGCAAATCGCCACCGGGAACGAGCCGGGCAAATAACGCGATTCCCAAGGCAAATCTTTCAACACGCTGCCGAATTGATGAAACGACTTATAAATCAAATCCGAAAGACGATTAACGCGCCGCGAAAAGCGCGAGCGACTCAAAAGCCGTTTCATCAAACCGAGTTCGTGCAGGACGAGCCGCGATTTTTCAAAGTTGCCGCCGAAATGCAGCATCGCCGCCGGAGCAATGGTAATGACTTCGGCGTCCGTGACTTCAATGCGAATATCTTCACGCGGTGTCCGCTCGCCTTGAGAAAATCGCCAATAAAGCAGTATATTGCAATTGTGCTATCGCACATTTTCGGTCTTCTCCTTTGGTTTTGCCTGGTAAACAAAATTCCAGGAGAAGACTTTATTTTTTCAAATATCTATAACCGGCAGCTTGGATTATATAGATTCGTTTTTCGGTGTTCTGCTAATTTAAGGAACGAAAGAATTAGCAATCGACTTATCCGCTGCATAACCAAATCCAAGCGCAGCAAAACCGCTTGTGCTGTTTAATAAAAACCAATTACCGTCTCTGTAAACAGCTATGTCTGTTTTTCCGTCACCATCGTAATCTGCCGGAACCGGTTTATCGGTTGAAACACCAAATTGGACGGCAGAGAAACCATCTCTGCTTCTCCGGATGTACCAAACACCGTTTGATGGACGGAAAACGGCTTGATCTGCTTTTCCGTCTCCATCGTAATCTCCAACAACCGGTTTATCTTCTGATGCTCCAAACTGAATCGCGTAGAATCCGTCGCGACTTCTTTGGATATACCAAACACCGTCCGAAGGTCTAAAGACCGCGACATCCGCTTTACCATCTCCATCATAATCATCAACTGCGGGTTTATCATTCGGACTGCCCCACGGAATCGGAACAAAGTTCGTCGCCGGTTGCGATGACGGACGATAATAGAAATATCCTTGCGGATTATTTTGTGTTCCGACTCGATAAACCCCAAGATCAGATTTACCGTCTCCGTCCCAGTCGCCTGCTACGGGAATATCACCTGTCGAACCGAATTGTTCTTCTCTTAACTGATTATTCGAGCTTTGCAGAATGAAGAATTTCGCTTTGCCGGGCTCATTAGGATTTTCTCTGAAAACAGCGACATCTGTTTTCCTGTCTCCATCATAATCGCCCGGCACTAATTTATCTGTTGATAGTCCGAACTGTGGAGCTGAATATCCTTGATTTGATTGCAATAAATGCCACACTCCGCCTTCAGGTCGGAATACTGAAACGTCCGATTTGCTGTCGCCGTCAAAATCAAACGGCACGGAGCGAACGAAAAAAGCGTGTTCAAAAGTTCTCGAATCATAAACCGCGCGAAACTTCCATGCGCCGGTCACAGCATTTGGCGGCAAAAGGCGGAGAAAACCCAGGGAAACCAGGTTAAAAGTATTCGGACTGACATACGTCCAGCTTTGATTAACCGTGCCGTCGGGTTGAATCAGGGAAAATTGGCTTACCTGTCCTGCAACCATGTCGCGGTAAGCGGCGGAAAGGAAAATTTGACTGCCGGGTGTGAAAACATTTTTCTCGTTAGTAATTACGGGATTTGGGCACGGCTGACCAACCGGTTGGGCAGAATGTGTCATCAGTTTGTTAATGGACGAGTCGCGGTAAGCCGGCTGTGCGAGCCAATAGCTGAAGCTGTTCATCAAGTTGCAAGCTCCCTGATAAGGGTCTTGTAATTGATTGGCGGCGTTATAAATTTCAAAATGCAGGTGAGGTACGGTCGAGACTCCCGAACTGCCGATAACACCTAAAAACTCACCTTGCGTGACCATTTCCCCGACGGCTTTCGTGGTCAACGAATCGCGTTTCAAATGTCCGTAATAAGAAACCGTGCCGTCCGAGTGACGCAGAACAACGATGTTCCAGGTTGTGGTCGTCTCCCACGTGCAGCTACGGTCGAAATTGCCGTCCTGTTTGAAGATAATCTGACCGTCGGCGGCAGCAATCGCAACCGTCTCGTTGTTGTCCATCTTATTCCACGCGAACGGGAAATTAATAATATCAATGCCCTTATGGTTGTAACCGCCGGCGGTGTCATAGGTTCGTGTTCCGCAGTTGTAATCCTGCAGCTGGTTTGGAAAGGCTGGATTATGGTCAACGAATTGTCCCATGAAATGAACGCCGTAATCGCTTTCCGCCGCTCCGTTACCACGCACCGGAAAAATAAATTGCGGCGGAGCAATCGAATCGATTGCAGCGAGTTTGCCTTCGCCGCGAAGTTTGTCGATGCTGGATTGCACTTGTTCTTGAAGCTCGGCACGTTTTTCATCAGTTAGGCAAACGGTGTTTTGAAGCTTCTGCTCAAAAATAAAAGCATCGGACGCGTTTTCCGGCGCAGCTGATGACTGGGCTTTCACCGATTTCGGAGAAGCTGCGAAAAGCAGCACGGCAACGGTGACGCTCAACAACAAACAACCCATAGCTGGAAGCAAAAATTTTCCTTTGAACATAGTTTTATTGAACATAGTTTTATAACATCCTTTAGAGAATACTGTTAATAGCTGTCGTTACTTCCGACAACATGGTTTTAAGGAAGGCTCCGTCTATTTGAACAGAGCCTTGCGGAAACTAAAAAATTTCTACGGCAGTCGTTTCATCTTCCGGTTCTTCAACTTATAAATCGCTTGCCAAGCCCCAATGCACAGCGCGAAGCTGACCGTTTGAGCTTTGATAGATATACCAGATCAGTTTTCCGCCTTCGTTGCGACGCGCCACGATGTCAGTTTTACCGTCGCCGTCGTAATCGCCGAACAGTCGGTCGTCATTATCTAATCCCCATTGCAAAACGAACATCTGACCATCCGAACTGCGTCGAATATAATAAGTCACCGGCGCGCCCGGCTCGCTGCCGTTAGGGTCGCGCACAACCATATGATCCTGTCTGCCGTCGCCGTCAATATCCATTTGCGCCGACGGCGGAAAAAAAGAATCCGAAACGGGCGCGGTTGTGTTGCCGCCCCAAAGGACAACATCCATCGCCCCGTCCGAGCTGCGGTAAGTGAACCGAGCGGCTCCGTTGGCAGACGGGCGAATAACCGTCAAATCATTTTTTCCGTCCTTATCGAAATCGCCGACGTACCCAAGATCGCTCGCTCCCGCCTGTCCCCAATACTCCGCCCGCATCTGATTGGTAGCGCTTTGAAGGATGTACCAGATTCCATCCGGGCGGCGAAAGACCGCAATATCGGTTTTTCCGTCGCCGTCGTAATCGGCTGGCATAATCTGGTCGCTCGTTAAGCCCCAATGAACTTCACGAACCGTATTAGAGCCGGTTTGCAAAATACGCCAGATGCGATTAGTCCCGGAAGTAAAGAAAGTTACCAAATCGCCTCTGCCGTCGCCGTCGTAATCGTCGTTTGCCGAGTTTAAGGTGCTTGAACCGGCTAATGAATTAAACGAAATGCTGTTACTTTTGCTGTTCAAAGTGTAGAATCCGTTGTCGGCTGCACGCATCACGCGAATATCCGTGCGCCCGTCGCCGTCAAAATCAAACGGCGTGGTTGCTATTTTGATTTGCCCGCGAATCTCGCCGCCGGGAAAGTTCGTTGTGTGAATATTGACATACCAGCGTTTGGCGCGTAAATCGGCAACTTGCGCGGGCGTAACGGCAGTCGGCGCGAGGTTGAGCGTGCCGCTCGTGCCGCTCGCTCCTGTGAGATTGAAGAGAACCGGTCCGTTAACGCCGACCGGACCGTCTGTGTGAATGTGCGCGGCTGACGCGTTTGCCCCCAAACCGGAATAAGTGCAGCTGAGAGTGATTTGGGTTTCGGCTGTGTCAAGCGTCAGGACGCAGCTGCCTCTGCCAGGTGAATTCACCGGCGGGTTTTCTTGCACGCCGTTTAAGCTGACAGTGAATTTTTGCTGCGCCGAAGCCGTCGTTGAGAATATAAACGCGGACAGCCCGACGATCAGCATCAGGAAAAGTTTTTTTCGCATTTCCTATACTCCTTAAAAAAAATAAAATTTTAGATACTGTTTAATATCAGTCCTATAGTCAGAATAGAATTCTAATTGTTTGCATCAAATTAGCAACGCTTTTGTCCCTGATGATTGTTTTTTTGTAATGGATGATTGTTTATGTATCCTGAGTGATTGTTCTTCGGTGAGAAGTTTTTTTCCGATAGTTTTTACAATTTTTATAAGACTAATGCAAAAAAGATGATTTTTTTTGTTTAAAAAAGGAAAAGATTATCAGTCTGATTTAGTTTCTCGTCCGAGTAATTGTTAGCCGCTCTTTACGAACTAAAATAGCTGTTTTAAGACTGCCATTCCTTTTCTCCAAGCGCATAGACGGCATACCTGCATGCCTTGCCCCGGTTCGGAAACTCCGTAAATATTGATGTTCAGCCGGTAATGGCGAAGCACTTGCCCAGTGATAGCCTTCACGTGATATTTATTCAATTTTGATTAGCTTTTTACTTCATGAGACGAATCATTAACTCATCGTAGTAATTACGGCGCAAGCTTAGCTCACGTCCATTCTTGAGAATCACGAGCTGGTCGCCGTTGAATATCGGATGCAGGGATTTAATGCGGTCGAGATTGACAATCGTCGAGCGATGAATGCGCGCGAAGATTTGCGGATCAAGCTTTGTTTCTATGACGGAAAGTTTTTCGCGGATCAAATGCGTTTCATTCCCGATATGCAGTTCGAGATAATGTCCGGAGGCTGCTATCCAGTCGATTTCTTCAGTCGGAACGAACGTTGTTCCGCTCGCCGATTTGACGGGAATGCGTTTCAAAAACTGCGGCTCGGTTTTGACTTCTTTCAATAATTCCCGCAGATTTTCTTTAATTTCCGTTGGCGGCTCCTGCCTTTTTATTTCGCGTTTCGCGCGCTCGACAGCCTTTTCCAATCGCTCCTTATCAAAAGGCTTGAGAAGATAATCGACCGCGTTTATCTCGAAAGCCCGAATGGCGTATTCATCGTAAGCGGTGACGAAAATCACCGCCGGCATATTTTCAGCGCCGATGATTTCAACCACCTCGAAGCCGTCGATTTCCGGCATCTGGACGTCAAGAAAAACCAGGTCGGGTTTCTGATTTCGAATCGCTTCGACCGCTTCGCGCCCGTTGACGCACTCGCCGGCAATTTTTATGTCGGCGTGCTCGCCGAGAAGCGAGCGAATTCTTTTCCGCCCCAGAAATTCGTCGTCGACGATAAGAACTTTGATTTCCGATTTCTTCATTTGCTTTCAACCCGGTCCGTCTCCGGCGGCAAACCTTTTATTGTCTCGAAGGGAATTTCCAGCGTGACGATTACACCGTGCGGAACCGCATTCTTTATTTCAAAACGATAGTTCTCTTCATAAAGATGCGCGAGCCTGGCGCGCGTGTTGGCAAGCCCGATGCCGCCGGTCTTGCCGCCTTTGCCGTTTCCGTTTGCAGGCTTTAGCCCGGGTCCGCCGTCCTCGACGCGAATCTGCAATCTATCGCCGTGACGCTTAGACGAAATAATCAGGCTTCCCGCTTTAGTTTGCCGGGAAATGCCGTGTTTAATCGCGTTCTCGACAATCGGCTGGAGAATCAAATTCGGAACTCGCGCCGCGAGCGTTTCCGGCTCAATGTTCATCCTGACGACGAGCCGGTCCTGAAACCGCACGCTTTCGATTTCCAGATAGCGGGCGACAAAATCCATCTCCTGTTTGAGGGAAACTGCGTGGTCGCCGGAATTCTCCAGCGTCATGCGCAGAAAATCGCCGAGCCGGGCGACCATTTTATCCGCCGCTTTCACATCTTCGTGCATCAGGGCGGAAATCGAATTCAAAGTGTTGAACAGGAAATGCGGGTGAATCTGCATTTTCAAGGCATTAAGCTGCGAGTTGGCAAGGGCGGCTTTCAGTTCCGAAGATTTTAACTGTTCGGCTTGAAAATGCCGGTAAAAATCGACCATGTAAATTGAGCTCAACAGAAAACAATACGTCGGCAAATCCAAAACCCCGTTTCTTATGAATAGCATTAATGTGTAAACCAAAAAACCGCCCTGTTCGACAACTCGTACCGGATCAACAATTTTAATGAAGATGACATAAATAGCTCTGTAAAGCAGTAGAAAAACTATCGCTGGCGCTACATGCGCCAGCAACAAGAGCCCCCAATTTCGCTGCTCGAAGCGAAATCGCCTGGCGAAGAAAACAATTAGCGGCGAGAGAATTGCCCAACTGTAAATTACCGCCTGCGCTAAAAAGAGGTTTTTCCATTCTAACGGGCGTGAGGGGTCTCCTTGAACGATGGAAAAATAGCGAAGAGCCGAAAAGAGAAATGCCAGCAAAATCAAGCCTGCCGAAATAATTAGTATTCGCTGCAAATTGAACTTTCGCATCAAAATTCCATTGATATTCTCACAAAACAAATAGCGGTCGAGCTTCGACACCGCCGTTTTATTTTACTAATTTCACTAACTTTAGCTAATAATTCCCGAAAGTCTTTCGCAGCTGCGCCTGTTTTTTTTGTTGTCTCCTACGTTCTCGTGTGTTTTTCGCGCAGTTAATACATAAAGAAATCGCAGGCAAAGTTAAAATTATTTTTTGTTTTATGCATATCTAATAACCGCGTTTCCTTCTCTTTCGTCATATAGAGTTGAAGAAAACGCTGATTAGCTGACCGACAATGAAGTTAGCAAAATCCGGGCAATCATTCCAGAAAAATATTCATGTTATTGAATGAGACTAGAGTTTAACTGTGTTTCAAAATAACAATTTCTGAAATTCTTCGGCGTTCCGGTCTTTTTCAAATAACAGCCGATGCGCTGAAAGCCGTGAAATTTTGAAATGTTAAGCCCAGGTTTTACAGGCGTCCGGCGGATTAAATTTCCGGCGCGTGAAAACTCCGGCGACGAAAACTGCTGAACGAAGACCGCAAAGACACGTTAAAAGGAAGGACAAATAATAAATGTTCCGCCGGAAAGCTGAAATGTCCTGAAATGTATGATGAGAAGGAATGAGCCGCCGCATTTTCCGCCGGAAGCCATTTTTTTGAAACGGCAAAAATCCGAGCGTTTATAATTATAACTTCCGTCACCTCTCACGGCTCGCCTTCAATCGCTGTCAAGCAAGCAGCGCGAGACT
>DATHBC010000035.1:0-2621 GCA_035296345.1 Pyrinomonadaceae bacterium
CGATGTGGAATTTGCCAGATTTCTGCAAATAGCGATGGGTTCAGCCAGCGAACTTGAATATCATTTACTTTTGGCAAAAGACTTAGGTTTACTTGAAATCGGAAATTATGAAAAATCAACAAATTTATTAACCGAAGTTAAAAAAATGTTGAATTCATTCATCCAAAAGCTAAGAGTTAGCCGTTAGCTATTTAGCTATTAGCGATTAGCTGTTAGCTATTAGCCATATGCTGATTATTTAAACTAATTGCTAACCTCCGGAATGCATATTGTTTTAGCTAACAGCTAACAGCTAACAGCTAATTGCTAATCTATGAAACGTTGGAAAATCCACAAACACGACCGCGAGCAGGTTTTGAAATTCTCGCAGGCGCTGAAAGTTTCGCCGCTGGCTGCCGCCCTGCTCATTTCGCGCGGTCATGACGCGGAAGAAAAAGCCATTAAATTCCTGAATCCGCAAGCCGCCGATTTGCACGAGCCGAATCTTTTGCGCGACATGCGAAAGGCTGTCGAGCGGATTTTTAAAGCCGTCGAAGCGGGCGAGAAAATCTTGATTTGGGGCGATTACGACGTTGACGGCACGACCGGGACGGTCGTTTTGCGAAAGGCTCTGGAAATCCTCGGCGCGCGCACCGGCTTTCACGTTCCGCATCGCTTTACGGAAGGCTACGGCATCAATATCGAAAAGCTGAGCGAGGCGAAAGAGAAAGGCTACACGCTCGTCATCAGCGTCGATACGGGCAGCCGCGCGTTTGAAGCGGCGGATTGGGCGCGCGCAAACGGCGTCGATTTAATCATCACCGACCATCATCTTTCCGACGACGCGAAAGGAAATCCGGACGCTTTCGCCTTCATTAATCCGAATCAGGCGGCTTGCGATTATCCGGACAAAAATCTTGCGGGCGTCGGCGTCGCGTTTAAACTGGCGCACGCTTTATTGCGGGAAAAAGGCAGGGAAAAACTCGTCAACGGCTTTCTGAAAGTAGTCGCGCTCGGCACGGTCGCCGATATGATGAATCTGACGGGCGAAAATCGCGCGATTGTCGCTCTAGGCTTGCAGGATTTGCCGAAAGCGAAAAATTTCGGGCTGCGCGCGCTGATGGAAGTCGCCGACTGCAATTCGACGATGACGAGCTACGACATCGGTTTTCGCATCGCGCCGCGCATCAACGCGGCGGGCAGAATGGACGCGGCGCGCGCGGTCGTCGAGCTTTTCGAAGCCGATTCGTTTGAAAAAGCGCGCGAGTTTGCCGCGCATCTCGACAGCCGCAACCGCGAGCGACAGGCGATTCAAAGGCAGATTTTCGAGTTTGCCCTGCAAAGCTATCTGGACGGCGGCGGCAGCGCGAGCCAACCGCACGTGGCGGTAATTGCGGGCGACGGCTGGCATCGCGGCGTTATCGGCTTGGCTGCTTCGCGCATCGCGGAAAAGCTTTTTCGCCCGAGCCTCGTCATTTCCATAGAGGCTGACGGCATGGGGCACGGCTCGGCGCGCAGCATCAGAAATTATCATTTATTAAACGCGCTGGATTCGTGCGTCGATTTATTTGAAAAACACGGCGGACACGCGGCGGCGTGCGGCTTTACGATTCGCCGTGAAAACATAGATTTATTGAGAGAAAAATTAAACGCGCACGCTCGCGAAGTCCTGACCGAAGAAGATTTCGTGCCCGAAATCCGCATCGACGCGCTCGTTTCCCCGCAGACTTTAAATCTGGATGTCGTGCAGGAATTAAAATGTCTCGAACCGTTCGGCATCGGGAATCCGAAGCCGGTTTTCGCGACCAAAGACTTGTATCTGGTCGACGAGCCTTACGTGATGAAGGACAAGCATCTGAAAATGCGCCTGACCGACCGGACGCGCAAACAGTTTGAAGCCGTCTGGTGGGACGGCGTGGAAAAATCAAAGGGGCAAACTTTAAAACCGCAAACCGGCATCGAAATAGCTTACACGCCCGAAGCGAACACCTGGAACGGGAACACGCGGCTGCAACTGGTGATTGAAGATTTAAAGACGAATTAAAAAGCGAACCCGGAAATGCTACAATCTGGTTGAGGCAAAACGATG
The DNA here is from genome assembly GCA_035296345.1 of Pyrinomonadaceae bacterium. GTDB lineage: Bacteria > Acidobacteriota > Blastocatellia > Pyrinomonadales > Pyrinomonadaceae > JALZHR01. The sequence goes on from DATHBC010000035.1 coordinate 2,069, forward strand.
GATTTGGCGGTTAAATGGCAGGAATTGATGGAAAATCCTTTTTTTCGGGATATTCCATACAAGGTCGAGCTTAATAAATTCGGGCAGATTTTGATGAGTCCGGCTTCGAACAGGCACGGCATTCTCCAATTTAAGGTTGGAAATGAAATTGTTAAGCGAAAGAAAAGCGGTGTCATTATTACCGAATGTTCGATTTTAACCGGCGAAGGCGTGAGAGTTGCCGACGTCGCCTGGGCTTCGGATGAATTTTACGCCGAATTCGGCGAGAAAACGCCGTATCCGAAAGCGCCGGAAATCTGCGTCGAAGTAAAATCGCCCGCCAACAGCCGCGCCGAGATGGACGAAAAAATCCGGCTTTATCTGGAAAAAGGCGCAGCGGAAGTCTGGATTGTCGACGAATACGCTAAAGTCGCTTTTTACACGCACACGGGAAAAATTAAAAAATCGAAAATTGCCGGAGATATTAAACTCTAAATTCAAATATTACGGAAAAACCGAAGCTCTCTCGACAATAAATAAAAATGCCGCCGATTCAACGCAAAAAAGTTAACAA
>DATHBC010000036.1:0-6229 GCA_035296345.1 Pyrinomonadaceae bacterium
GTCTCTCGCGTCGTCTAAATTTCCGACCGTTTTGACACCGATGCCGTGAACCTGCCAAGCGGTCGCGAGCGTAAAATCTCCGCCGAAAACCGTCAGAAAACGGCGGCGATTTTCCAGGATGTTTTCTTCCGTGTCATCATCGAAACCCGAAAGATTCAAATCGTTTTCCGGCATCGGTGAAACGCCGCCGCCGCGCGTCGAAAAACCGTTGACAAAGCCTTTTTCTTCGAGCGCGCGGCAGGCTAAAACCCGCACGCCGTTTTTTTCGCGCCAGTAAAAACCTTTTTCTGCTAAAATCTGGTCTTCGGTCTTCGCTCCCCGGTCTTCGCCCTTTTGGGGCTCAACGCCGGCGGCTGACCGCTGATGGCTTTCAATGATTTTGTCAGTTGGCATAGACATGATTGAAGTTTACCGTATTCGGGAAACTATCGAAAGAACGCCGCGTTTTGTCGAGCGCGTTTTTACCGGGCGCGAGCGAGCTTACTGCGAGGCGAAAGGCGCGGCTGCGGCGCAGAGCTACGCGGCGCGTTTTGCCGCGAAAGAAGCCTGTTTGAAAGCCTTGAAAACCGGCTGGCGCGGTCGCATCACCTGGCACGATATTGAAATCACCAACGACGAAAACGGCGTTCCGAGCCTCGAAATTCGCGGCGCGGCGCGTGAAATTCTGGAATCCTTAGGCGCAAATTCCGTCCACCTTTCGCTTTCGCACACGACCGAACACGCGATTGCGACGGTTATTTTGGAAAAGGCGTAATAAATGCAAAACGCAAAATGCAAAGTGCAAAGTGCAAGATAAAATTTAATCCTGAATCTTAAATTTTAAATCCTAATATTTTGCATTTTGCACTTTGCGTTTATTATAAGTCGTCTTTATCAATCCATTTTTCGACCGTCGGCGGGCGGAAATTATTCATCTTTTCCAGCAGCGAAACGGCGTCGGAATCATCCAGAAGCAATGAGCGGTGCGCGGGTCGCAGGAAGCCTTCCGAAACGGCGTGGTCGCAGAGCGCGAGCAAGCCGTCGTAATAGCCGGCGACATTGAGCAAGCCGCAGGGCTTTTCGTGAAAGCCCAGTTGCGACCAGGTCAGGATTTCAAAAAATTCTTCAAAAGTGCCGATTCCGCCGGGCATCGCGATAAAACCGTCGGCGAGCTCAGCCATCATCGCCTTGCGCTCGTGCATCGAATCGACCACGCGCAGCTCAGTAATCTCGCGTTTTCCGACTTCTCTTTTTAACAGCGCCTCGGGAATGATGCCGATGACTTCGCCGCCGCCGCGCATCACCTCTTCGGAGATAATGCCCATCAAGCCGACGTTGCCGCCGCCGTAAATGAGACGGACGTTTCTTTCGACGAGAAGGCGCGCTAAATTTTTAGCGGCTTCCGCATATTGGGAACGAAAGCCGCTGCTCGAACCGCAGAAAACGGTGATATTTTTCATTTATTTAGTTGCTTAGTTGCCAACCGGAGTTTCTCTTTCAGACGGGAAAACCGGGCGCGTCGCGTCCGGGTTGTCGGGCGAAGTGTGCAGGTGAACGACTTTCCAATCTTTGCCGATGAGCCGGAAAATCAGCGTCATTCTGCCGGAAGCCGATTCCAGCTTGCCGTTGTATTCCTGCGTCTGTTTCCACTTGCAGGTCACGTAGGCATTGCCCGCGCCGAGCATTTCGATGCGCAAGCCGGTGATGTCGAGCGTGACGTTTTTCGTTTTGGCGTAAAGCGATTCGCGGTTCGAGCGCATATTTTCCCAGCCGTTCGTCGCCGTGCCGTTGTTGTTGAAAAACAAAATCCGGTCGCTGTTTTCATAAACGCTCATGACCTTTTTCCAGTCCGCCTGGCGAATGCCTTCGGTCAGCCGGTCAAAAGCCGCCTGCACTTCCTTTTTCGCGTCGGCTGTGACCGTGACGGCTTTAGCCCGGACGGTTCGCTGGCTGAAAGCCGCAGAACTGAAAGTTAAAATAAAAAGTAAAACAATTGCAAAATTTTTCATTTCGAGAGTCCTTTCCAAAGAAACATTTTTACAAAGAAAGTTTATAATCGAAAAACTTGCGGTGGCAAACGACCAATCGCTAAACCCGCAAATCCGGAATCAGAATATGCTGCAAATAATTAAATGTCCGTCGTGTTCCGCACCTTTGGAGTTTGACGGCGACCTGGTTGAAACCTGCGACTTTTGCGGAAGCAAAGTGATTATGTCGCCGAATGAAGTTAGAAACGAAACGTCTTTCGGTTTCGGCGAGCTTTTAGGACAGGCGCAAAAGCTGAAAGAAGTTTTGCGTCTCGCGCGCTCGGGCAATAAAATCGCCGCCATCAAGCTTTATCGTGAAACCTTCGGCGTCGGTTTAGCCGAAGCGAAAGACGCCGTCGAGCGGCTGGAACGCGGCGAAAGCGTCAATTTTCACAATGTCAATTTTCAAAGCTATACGCAGAGCGTCAATACTGCGACAGTCGTCAAAACGGCGAAAGTCGTCGGCGGTTCTTTCATCGCAACAGTTATCGTCAGCATTATTTTGATTTTCGGCGTGACGCTGGCGGTTATCTGGTTAGTGACAGGCGCGATTGACGAAAAGCAGCAGCCGCAGCAGCAGACGAAAACCGCTCCGTTTTCGCCGGGCGGTTCAATCGGCAGCCCGACGCCGGCGGCGCAGTTTGCCGGAGAAGTTTTGAAATTCGGCGGCGAAGGCGTCGGCGCGGGAATGTTTAAAGACAACCGCGTCATCGCCGTCGACCGGAACGGCAAAATTTACAGCGCCGATTATACGGGCGGAAAAGTTCAGGTTTTTGACGCTGCCGGTAAATTTCTGACGCAGTGGATGACCGACCCGAAAACCACTCTGCACGAGATGGCGGCTGACCGCAAGGGAAATTTATATCTCCAGCAATCGAGCGACATTCATATGTTTGAAGCCGAAACCGGGAAATTTCTGCAAAAGACCGAGCGGCTTTCCGCCAAAGGCTTTGCGCTCACGCTGGACGGGCGCGTGGTGGTCGCCGCCCGCGACGGCTTTGTCGTTCTGGACGGCAATCTGAAACCGATTCAGGAATTCAAAGACGCGGCTGAGCGCGCCAATGCGACGTTCGGTTTCGACGAGGTCGCGGTTGACGGAAACGGCGTTATCTACGCGCTCGACGACCAGAACGGCGACGTTTGCAAATTCGCGCCCGACGGAAAATTTCTGAACCGCTTCAAGACCAATTCCATGTCGCCGCACGGGATTGCGATTGACCCGAAAGGTCGCGTTTTCGTCAGCGACGCGAGCCGCATATACGTTTTCGACGCCGACGGCAAAACGATTGATTCGTTTCAGGCGAGGCAGGCTTTCGGCATCACTTTCAACGACAAAGGCGAATTGTTCGTCGCCGCGCGCCCGTTCGTCGTCAAATACGAAATCAAACAATAGAAAGAGCTTACAGGGATAACAGGGATAAACAGGGATAAGAAAATAATTTTATTTACCCCGGCTCATCCCTTTTATCCCTGTAAATTCTCTTTCATAAATTTATGCGTGTCGGGAGATGAGAAACTTGACAGCCATTTACACAAAAGTTTAGTTTTATTTCCTGACCCGAAAAAATGCGGAGGCGCATCTGTTCCGGTGAACGGCGCGGTCTTCAAAACCGTTTGTGAGACTGTGAGAGCAGGCTCAGGTCGGTTCGACTCCGACACGCCTCCGCCAAAATGATTCGGGATTTGGGATTTGGGATTGCGGATTCGATTTTTGATATAGGTGTAAATTTATGACTCCGGAAGAAATGAAGCTGAGAACGAAACAATTTGCCTTACGGATAATAAGGTTAGTTGAAAGTTTGCCTCAAACAAAATCAGCAGACGTAATCGGAAAACAACTTCTGCGTTCGGGAACTTCAGTCGGCGCAAATTACCGCGCATCATGCCGCGCGAAATCACCTGCCGATTTTATTTCAAAACTTGCCATTGTCGAGGAAGAAGCCGACAAATCAATTTATTGGATGGAACTTTTAATTGAAGCAAATATTGTAAAAGAGAATTTATTGAAAAGTTTGATAGATGAAACAAACCAAATTCTTTCTATAATTGTTTCATCTATCAAAACTTTAAAGGAAAAACGAAATCCCAAATCCGAAATCCCAAATCCCGAATCAATATGAAAGAATGGATTTCTCTCAATATGACTCCTGGCGTCGGACCTCGCGCGGCGACAAAATTATTGGAGCGTTTCGGTTCAGCCGAGAGTGTTTTTCACGCGACCCGCAGCGAGCTTGAGTCCCTGCGCCTCAAACCGGAAACGGTTCAAAGCATCATCAAGCGCGAATTTCACGAAAAGGCTGAAGAAGAATTACAAACGGTTCGCGCGCTCGGCGGCGACGTTCTGATTCTCGACGACGGAAGCTATCCTTATTTATTGCGCGAAATCGCCGACCCGCCGATAACGCTTTACGTGAAAGGCGACTGGCAGGCTTGTTTCGACGCGCCGTGCGTCGCGGTCGTCGGCTCGCGGCGCTGTTCGACTTACGGCGAAAATGCGAGCGCGATGCTCGCGCGCGATTTGGCGGAAAAAGGAATCTGCATCGTTTCCGGCTTGGCGCGCGGCATTGATTCGGCGGCGCACCGAGCCGCCCTCGAAGCGAAAGGAAAAACGATTGCCGTGCTCGGAACGGGCGTCGACAATGTTTACCCGAAGGAAAACGCGAAGCTGGTCGAGCAGATTCTGGACGCCGGCGGCGCAATCGTCTCGCTGTTTCCGCTTGGAACGCCGCCGCTCAAAGACAATTTTCCGTATCGCAACCGGATAATTTCCGGCTTGAGCCTCGGCGTTTTAATCGTCGAAGCTTCGGAAAGAAGCGGCTCGCTGATTACGGCGCGGCTCGCCATGGAACAAAACCGTGAGGTTTTCGCCGTGCCGGGAAATATAACTTCGCGCAATTCTTTCGGCACGAATTACCTGATAAAAGACGGCGCAAAACTCGTTCAGCAATGGCAGGACGTCGCCGCCGAATTGCCCGCCGAAATCGCTTCAATGATTCTGCCGCCCGTCATCGACAAAGCTTCAAAAGACGAACCGAAACAACAACAGGAGCAGCTTTTGCCCGCCGATTTGACCGAAACCGAAAGGAAAATTTACCGGCTTTTGACGGCTGACGAGCCGACGCATTTCGACGTTTTGATTGAAGCCGGCGGTTTAAAAGTCGGCGATTTGTCGACGGCGCTGCTCGGTCTGGAAATGCGTGATTTGATTCGCGCTCTGCCGGGCAGAAATTACAGCAGAAAAATATGAATAAAAGAGAGATTAATGCCGGGCGGCGCGGACACGACCGAAAAAGAAATTTCATCTTGAATATATCAGAGGAAGATACGGCGGAACGAGGCGCAAAGACTGGAATCGGAGACGCTTTGCCGAAATCGAAAAAGAAACAGGCGGCGTCAGACGGATGCGGGCGGTTTTAAGAGATTACCGGGAAAATAAAAATAAAATTAACTAAGCAGTCACTTGACGCCTAATTCTAGCGGCGAACTTAAGTCGGAAAATCTTCATCCGAAGAAAGACGAAATTGGAAATTTACGGTCACGGTAAAACAAGGAAATTTTACTCACACATTGACATTAGCCGCAGGCAAGTGTTAGAAGTCAAATGTCAGGCGCGAGCAACGCACTGACATATTTTTTTCAATAAAATGGGCAAAAATCTAGTCATTGTCGAATCGCCCGCGAAGGCGAAAACGATTAACAAATATCTCGGAAGCGATTATCTCGTAATGGCTTCCATCGGGCACATCAAGGATTTGCCGATGAAAGAGCTCGGCGTGGACATCGAGAATAATTTCGAGCCGAGCTACGAGGTTATTCCCGACGCGAAAAAGCGAAATAATAAAAAAGTCGTCTCCGATTTGAAAAAAGCGGCGAAAGAATCGGACGCCATTTTTCTGGCGGCTGACCCCGACCGCGAAGGCGAAGCCATCTGCCAGCACCTCGCCGAAGAAATCGTGCCGAAACGCCCCGTTAAGCCGGTTTTCCGCGTGATGTTTAACGAAATCACGAAAAACGCGATAAAAGACGCTTTTAAAGACCCGAAACAGGTCAATCAACATCTAGTCGACGCGCAGCAGGCGCGCCGCATTCTTGATAGATTAGTCGGCTACAAAGTCTCGCCTATTTTGTGGAAAACAATCGGCGGAAAGCTTTCGGCGGGACGCGTGCACACGGTCGCGGTCAGAATGATTGTCGAGCGCGAGCGCGAAATCGAAAATTTCGTG
>DATHBC010000037.1:0-2877 GCA_035296345.1 Pyrinomonadaceae bacterium
CCGTCAAGGGAATGACGCTGGTCGTCACCAGAATCTACTGGAAAAACGGGCGCATCAAGTTTGAAATCGGCGTCGCCAAGGGCAAAAAGCTTTACGACAAGCGCGAAACCATCAAGGCGCGCACCGTCGAGCGCGAAACGCGCCAGCAGGTGAAAGAAAATTCGAGATAGGTTGTAGATTTAAACGGCAAAATTACAGTAAGATATTTAATCGTCATTAAAAAGAATCAGTTAAGCGGCGCATGACGCCGGCGGGCATAAAACCATTAATTAACCAACTAACGAGGAAAAATACCGAATGAAATCTCAGGCAATTACAGGCAATTATCAGGAGGCAAACGTCGAGGCGATTGCCGTCGCGGTTTTCAAGGACGAAAAGGCAACGAGCGGTTTTCTGAAGGATTTGGACAAATTGACGGGCGGGCTGGTCGCCGCCGTCGTCAAATCCGAGGAATTTACCGGAAAAGAAGGCGAGACCGTCCTGCTGCACGTCGCGCCGAAGGGCAAAGTCAAAGCGAGCCGTTTTTTGCTCGTCGGAATTGGTGAAAAAACGGATTACAAAGCGCCCGGCGTGGCGATTCTGGCGGGAACCGCCGCGCGCTTTCTGCGCAAGCTGAATGTGAAAAGCTTCGCGCTCGTGCCGCGTTTCGACGCGGGCGAGGCGCGCGAAATCGCCGCTCAAGCCGCGCAGGGCGTCGTCACCAGCCAGTTCGAGCTGGACAAATACAAAACGAAAGAGAAAAACGACAAGGCGATTGAAACATTCGTCGTCGCGGTCGAAGGCGCGAACGAAAAAGAACTCAAAGCCGGCTTGGAGCGCGGCGAAATCGTCGGCGAATCAATCAACTTTACGCGCGATTTATCAAACGAGCCGCCGAACATCCTGACGCCGAGCGAAATGGCGCGCCGGGCGCAGCAGATGGCGAAAGAAACCGGCTTGAAATGCGAGATTCTGGACGAAAAGCAAATGCAGAAAATGGGCATGGGCTCGCTGTTGAGCGTTTCGCTCGGTTCGGAACAGCCCGCCAAATTAATCGTCTTAAGATACGAGCCGAAAAAATCGACCGGCAAAAAAGGCGAGCTGACGGCGCTCGTCGGCAAGGGCATCACGTTTGACACGGGCGGCATCTCCATCAAGCCCGCCGAAGGCATGGACGCGATGAAATACGATATGACCGGCGGCGGAACGGTTATCGGGGCGATGCGCGCCGTCGGTCTTCTGAAACCGAGCGTTCCGGTTCTCGGCGTCGTCGCGGCGGTCGAAAATATGCCCGACGGAAAAGCCACGCGACCGTCCGACGTGGTCACGGCGATGAACGGCAAAACGGTCGAGATTTTAAACACAGACGCCGAAGGTCGCCTGATTTTAGCCGACGCCGTCGCTTACGCCGAACAGCAGGGCGCGACGCGCATCGTCGATATGGCGACGCTGACCGGCGCGGTCATTATCGCTCTCGGCGACCATAATACGGCTGTTCTCGGCAACGACGAAGAACTGGTCAACGAAATTATCGAGTGCGGAAAGGAAGTCGGCGAAAATTTCTGGCAGCTTCCCATCGGCAAGGAATACAGCCGCGCCATCAAATCGGACATCGCCGACATCAAAAACATCGGCGGCGGTCGCAAGGCGGGAACCATTATCGGCGCGGTTTTCATACAGGAATTCGTCGATAAAGCGAAATGGGCGCACCTGGACATCGCCGGAACCGCCTGGGCGGACGACACGAAGCCGCATCAATCGAAAGGTCCGACCGGCGTGGCGATTCGCACGCTGCTCAGAATGATTGAAAAATCTCAGTAAATTTTTTACTACAGAGATATTGCGAATTATTAAAACAGGATGGGCAGGATAGACAGGATAAGAAAAAAACAAAACGCGGGTTGTGGTTTTTATCCTGCTTATCCTGCCCATCCTGTTTTATTCTGCGTTTGTCCGTTTCCGTCTCAAGTTTGCATTGACATCTAACCGCAAAATCAGCAAAATCCAACCGTCAATCTGCGGTTGCGAATTATGTCTTTCTACAAGGCGGCGCTAAATTTTTTGCCGCGAAATTTTTTTAACCTGCTCGGCGCGGTCGGAATGTTTCTTTTCGTCTGCACGGGCTGCGTGCTGCAATCCGGAAAAAACGAAAATCAGCAGAATAAACCGCCCGCCGAAACGCCGCCGGCGAATGCGGCAAAGCCTGCAATTGCCGTCGCCGCCGAAAAAAAAGATAAACAGGAAGACGCCGGAGATTTTATCGTCCAGCATCAGGGCGCGAAAAACCCGCGCTACGCCGAGCTCGACCGCAAGGTCAAAGAAGAAAAACTGCTGGAAAAAGCGGCTGACACGCTCAACCGCTCTTTGATTCTGCCGTATGACATTTTTCTGCGGACGAAAGACTGCGGCGAGGTCAACGCGATTTACGATTCAGCAGACCGTTCGATAACCGTCTGCTACGAATTGATGGAGCATTTCAACAAGCTTTTTCGCGGCGAAGGCAGCACGGAAACGCGAGCCGACGAAAAAATGTTCGACGCGGCGCGGTTCGCGTTTCTGCACGAGCTCGGTCACGCTCTGATTGACGCTTATAAATTGCCGATTGCCGGAAACGAGGAAGACGCCGCCGACCGCTGCTCGACCTATATCTGTCTGGAAGAGATGGGCGAGGACGGGATACGCGCCGTGCTGGCGGCGGCTGACGCTTTTCACATTGAAGCGAAACGGCAGGCGAGCCCGAGCGGAAAGGATTTTTCCGACGAGCACCTTTTGCAGCAGCAGCGTTTTTATAATACTTTATGTATGATTTACGGCTCGGACACGACGAAATACGAATATTTCGTGAGCCGGAAATATCTGCCCGAATCGCGCGCGGCGCGCTGCCCGAACGAATACGAA
>DATHBC010000038.1:0-1500 GCA_035296345.1 Pyrinomonadaceae bacterium
ATGATGGCGACGGTCGTCGCCGCCAATTTGAAAGGCTCCAACGGCACGATTCACGTGGTCGATAAAGTTCTGATGCCCAGATAAGCAAGCGAAACTCCTGTTCCTTCACTAAAAAGCGCGTCTGTTTAAACAAAACAGGCGCACTTTTTTATTTATAAAAATAAGTCGCAAACAAACTGAGAATTGAGAACTGAGAATTAGTCGAGAACTGGTTGCTGGTTGCTGACAGCCATTTTCAGTTCTCAGTTCTCAGTTCTCAGCTCTCGCTTCTCAGTTTAATTGATTGCCGCCGAAACGATATGGCTCTCGTCCAGTTCCACGACTAATGCTTCTTCGGCAATCAACATATGCGGAAACTCGCCGGTTTTCGGCGGCGGCATCGTCGCGCGCAGTTCCGTGACGGGCGCAGGCGGCGGTTGACTCTGCTTTCGTTTGTGCGCGGCTTTGACCGAATACATCGCCTGGTCGGCGGCGACGATAATCTGGTCGAGCGTTTCGCCCGCACGCGGGTAAGCCGCCGCGCCGAGACTGACGCCGACCTGCGCGAATCTGCCGTCGCCGACCGGCAGAACGAAATCGCAGACGGCTTTTTCCAATCGCTGGCAAAGCTCGCTGACGGCTTCGTCGCACGTTTCCGGCACGATGATGACAAACTCGTCGCCCGCGTAACGCGCCAGAAAATCGTAATCGCGAAGCTGCGCGCGCATCACTTTGGAAATCTCGTGCAAAAGCACGTCGCCCGTCTTGTGCCCGAAGGTGTCGTTGACCGCTTTGAAGCCGTCCAAATCGAGCATCAGAACCTGAAACTCGCTGCCGTTGCGGCGCGCGCGGGCGATTTCCTTTTCAAACTGCATCTGCAAGCTGCGCGCGTTCGGCAGTCCGGTCATCGGGTCGGTCAGCGCGCGCGATTCGGTCTCGGCAAGATGCAGCGATTTCGAAATCGCGTCCGCCGCGATGCGCGAGATTGTTTCGAGCAGGCGCATATGCTCGTCTTCGTAGCTTTCCAAATCGCACGAATAGAGCGAAACCGCGCCGATTAAACGCTCGTCAGCCATCAGCGGCAAGGATGCCATCGCCGTGTAATCGAGAATAAAATCCTGCATGTCGAACGAAAAATCCAGCGCCGGATTGATGTTGTAAACCGACTGGCGTTTCTTCAGCGCATAACCGGTCGCGCCCTCGCCGTTTTTGACGCGCTTGCCTTTGAGCGCCGCGCTGTTTTTTCCTTCGGCATAGACGGCGGTCGCCACGTCCTGTTTCTCGTCCAGCAGATAAACCACGCACGAATCGAACGGCACGAGCTCGCTGATTTTCGTCGTAAAGCGCGAAAGCGTGTCGGGCAGATTCAGCGACGAGCTGAAAACTTTCGCCAGCTCGTAAAGCGTAAAGACCTCGCGGTTGGCGCGCTTGATTTGGTCGACGTAGTTCTCGTTCGTTTCGCCCGCCTCGATGCCGAAAATATTGGTTTCGTCGGCGTCGAAACGATAGGAAAGCTCCTGC
>DATHBC010000039.1:0-2527 GCA_035296345.1 Pyrinomonadaceae bacterium
AACTCTCGCCTGAAGAAGTCTCTCAGATTATGAAGAAAATAAATCCTGTTGAGTTTTCTACATATAATGAGCGATATACACCTGATTTTAGTGCAGGCGTTGCATCGGACTTGCCGGAGCGTTTACTTGTTATGAGTCAGTCAGACGGCACTTATAAATCGGTTTCCCTTTATGGCGGTCTTGGCGGTCGTGAGTATAGAAAAGGATTTTCAGTTGAAAATGTCCCGAACAGCCTGAAAGAAACTATTGAATTTATTAATTCTTTCGATACTGCAAAAGCAGAAGGCTGGCGGGCAGAGTATGAGGAAGTGCTTATAGAACCATCCGAGGAAGAAAAAGAGAAAACAGTTAAGTGGTCAAAGAAATTGCCTGACTTAACTGACTCCAAAACAATTAAACACAAGGAATTTGGCAGATATTCCCTGTTTGTTCGGAAAACGCAGTCGACGGAACTCGATAAAATTTGGAGCAAATACAATAGGAAATATCGCTCTGAACGCGCTGTTTTGATTAACAATCAAAAATTTGATATTGAAATTCGCACTCCCTTTCCATCAGAAGAGATTTGGTTAGGGAATTTCAGAAATTAATTTAACGCCGGGTCGAACTAATCTTTAAAGTAAGCGCGGAAATCACTACTTTATTAAAATGCTGCCGACTAAATCTTGATTAAAAACTTTGCGCCGAAAGGCACGATGTAGCCTTTCGCGTTTTCATCGATTCCCGATAAAATTTCGTCTAAAGAACGCGCCTTTTTGAGTCTCGTCGGGCGCGTTTCCGTTTCGGGTAACGACGTGATGATTCGAACGTCGAAGCTTTCCGCTTTTCGCAATAAGCTCCAAGCCGTCTGACCGTTTACCTGATAGCTTTCACATAATTTTTCAGCTAATCTTTCGGCGTTTTCGGCTTCGAACCAGCGCAGAAAATCTTTTCTGCCGAGCCCGTCGGCGCATTCCGCCAGGAAAATTATCGTGCCGCCGCCCGCGCAGGCTTGAGCGGCGTTTTCCAGCGCCTTGTGCGCCTGAATCAGATTGATGTCGTGCGGGAAACCGCCGCAGGCGACGACGACAAGCTCGCGCTTTTCCGCAATTTCAATCGTGTTCTGCGCGGCGTAAACGGCGCAGGCGCGCTCGTGCGAGGTGCGCCAGTCGCCGCAGAACAAATCAATCGTTTCGCCGCGCTCGTTGACGAAAGCGTTAATCGAAAAAGACGGATTTATTCGCCGGACGACATCCAGAAAAGCTTCGTGGACGGCGTTTCCCTCTAAAAGTCCCGCGCCGACGCCCGCGCGACGCCGGTTTGTTTCGCAGTCGAAGGCGAGGCGATGCGTCTCGTTAATCGTCCGCGACGAAGCCAAGCCGGGACAGATGAGCTTTCGCCCGCCCGTAAAGCCCGCGAAATAATGAAACGTGATGCCGCCGACGATGATAACGCGGTCGTGCTCCTTTAAAGTCCGGTTCAGCTCGATTGGCTCGCCGTTGATTTCTCCCAGATTAAGGAAACGCTTTGATTCCAGCCCGGCGAGCTGCATCAAATCGCGCGCGTCGTGGTCGAGCGTCTTGATTCTCTGCGCGATAAACGGCGTCAGAATTTCCCGCTTTTCGTCCTCGGTAACTTTCCGGTGAATGCCCGTCGCAAAGATGATGCGAATGTCGTGAGCGAATGTCCCGTTGGCAATCAGACGCCGGACGAGCAGATTGACAATCTGACCGCTCGCCGCCGCCCGCGTCGCGTCCGGCACGACGATTAAAACCGTTTCGCCCGGATTGACGATTTCCTCCACGGGCTTCGAATCAATCGGATTATCGAATTTATCGCCGATTTCCGCGTCGCTCAAAGGCGCGTTTTGCTTTAATTCGCCCAAAACCTGAAAGCGAGCCTCGTCGTAATCGAATGAAACGTGAGTTTTCCCGTAAGGAAGCTGAATGTTCGGCATAAACTTGAAGTTTCGATTTTAATTACTAACGGCTCTGACGCGCACGTCCGACTCGAAACATTTCGCGCCCGTGTCGCAGAAATGCACGTTTTCTTCCTCAAAGTCCGGCGTTTCCATCTGAATCGTCAGGTGGTCGATGCCGAATTGCGCGTGCAGTCGCTGGCGCAGGTTTTTCAAAAGCTCCGCCTGGACGATTCTTTCGTCATGCCGAACGTGAGCCGAAAGGGCTTCGAGACCGGAAGTAATCGTCCAGATATGTAAATCGTGCACGCCGCTGACGCCTTCGGTTTCGAGAATCGCGTCCTCGACCGCCGCCAGGTTGATGTGCGCGGGCGTGCCTTCCAAAAGCACGTTGACCGATTCGCGTATCAGGTTCCACGCGCTGAAAACGATAATCAAACTTATCAGAATACTACACACCGCATCAGCCCAGAACCAGCCGAAAGCGACAATCAGAATGCCCGCGATAATTGCCGTCACCGAACCCAGAGCGTCGCCGATGACGTGCAGCCACGCGGCGCGCATGTTTAAATCGTGCCGGTGGTCGCCGTGCAGAATCCACGCGCAGACGATATTGACCAGCAGCCCGCC
>DATHBC010000040.1:0-3636 GCA_035296345.1 Pyrinomonadaceae bacterium
AATGGTTTTGCAGGATTATTTTTCGGAAGGTTATAGAAGCTCTTACTGGTGGATGCGTTCAGTAGAATACAGTTTGCAGTATATCGGCTTTTACCAAAGATGGCAGGAGCTGAAGAATGATGTCGGAAATGAAACAATCAATCTGCTTATAAATTTGCTTGAAGAAACTTTGAATAAATTACCGGAGCCTTTCTGGCTTTTAAAGCAGGAAGATTTGGAAAGATTGAAGAAATTATAGCATTAAACGGCTTCAAAAACTTTATCCATAAACCATGAGAAATGTAGATTCAAAATCGCACGTGCGCGGCGAATCGGTTTATCTGGACGACATTCCTTTGATTGAAGGAACGTTGTTCGCGTGCGTTTACGATTCGCCCGTCGCGCACGGCGTTTTGAAAAAAGTCGAGATAGAAGAAGCCGAAAAGAGCGCGGGCGTTGTCCGGGTCATCCTGGCGAAGGATTTGCCGGGCGAAAATCAAATCGGCGGAATTTTGCCGGACGAGCCTTTGCTGGCGGACACGGAAGTTCATTTTCAGGGAATGCCGGTGGCGATTGTGCTGGCGGAAACCGAAGAACAGGCGCGCGTTGCCGCGAAAAAAATCAAGGCGGAAATCGAGCCGCTCGCAGTCGTCACAGACCCGCGCGCGGCGTGCGCGAAAGGCGATTTAATCGTGCCGCCGAAACATTTTAAATTAGGCGACGCTGGAGAAGCTTTTAGAAACTGCGAGCACGTTTTTCAGGGGCGCGCGGACGTGAACGGGCAGGAACATCTCTATATCGAAACGCAGGGCGCATATACGCTGCCGACCGAGCAGGGCGGGATGCGCGTTTATTCTTCGACGCAGGGACCGACGGCGGTTCAGCGGTGCGTCTCGCGCGTGACGGCGCTCGCGATGAATCTGGTCGAAGTCGATGTGACGCGGCTCGGCGGCGGTTTCGGCGGCAAGGAAGACCAGGCGAACGCGTGGGCGGCGATTTGCGCCGTCGGGACGCAGTTGACGAAACGCCCTGTCAAATACGCGCTGCACCGGATGGAAGATATGCGGATGACCGGGAAGCGTCACCCGTATTCGGCGGATTATAAAATCGGGCTGGACAAGGACTTGAAAATCGTCGCCTACGAAGCCGTTTTTTATCAAAACGCGGGCGCGTCCGCCGATTTGTCGCCGCCGGTTCTGGAGCGGACTTTGTTTCACTGCACGAACGCCTATTTCGTTCCGAACGTGACGGCGACCGCTTACAGCTGCCGCACGAATCTGCCGCCGAACACGGCGTTTCGCGGTTTCGGCGGACCGCAAGGGATGTTTGTCATCGAATCGGCGATTGCGCACGCGGCTGAAAAATTAGGCGTTCCCGCCGCCGAAATTCAGCGAAAAAATCTTCTCCGGGACGGCGACGAATTTCCGTACGGGCAGAAAGCCGAAAGCGAAGCCGGGACGAGCTGGGCGCAAGCCAACGCCGAATTCGATTTCGCGCGGCTGCAAAAAGAGGCGGACGAATTTAATAAACAAAATAAATTCGTCAAAAAAGGCGTGGCGCTGATGCCGGTTTGTTTCGGCATCTCGTTTACGAAAACGCCGATGAATCAGGCGCGCTCGCTGGTTCACGTTTACACGGACGGCTCGGTCGCCGTTTCGACCGGCGCGGTCGAGATGGGACAGGGCGTGAACACGAAAATCGCGCAGGTCGCTTCGACGGTTTTTTCTATGCCGATAACCCGCGTGCGGGTGCACCCGACAAACACCCTGCGCATCGCCAACACTTCGCCGACGGCGGCTTCGGCGGCGGCTGATTTGAACGGCAGGGCGACCGAGATTGCCTGCGAGACGATTTTGAAACGGCTCAAAGACGTGGCGAAGGATTTGGTCGAAGCGCAGAGCGCCGAAGACGTTTCCATCGAAAACGGTTTTGTTTTTCGCAAAGGCGAAAGCACGAATCTGGACTGGCTCGGGCTCGTCAACGAAGCCTACATGCAGCGCGTAAGCTTAAGCGAACACGCGCATTACGCGACCGCCGGAATTAATTTCGACTGGTCAATAGCCAAAGGTCACCCGTTTGCTTATCACGTCTACGGCGCGGCGATTGTCGGTGTAACGGTCGATTGCCTGCGCGGAATTTACGAGATTGATTTCGTCAGGGCGTGTCACGATTTCGGCAGCTCGATGAACACGGCGGTCGATTTCGGACAAATCGAAGGCGGCATCGTGCAGGGCATCGGCTGGATGACGATGGAAGAAATTTTCTACGACCGCGACGGCAGGCTGCGCTCGAACGCGCTTTCGACCTACAAAATTCCCGACGTTTATTCCGCGCCGAAACAAATAGATATTCTGCCGCTCGAAACCGACCGCCGAAACCCGGCGATTTTCAACTCGAAAGCCGTCGGCGAGCCGCCTTTGATGTACGGCATCGGCGCGTATTTCGCGATTCGCAACGCCGTCCGCGCGTTTAATGCGGAAAACTCGCCCGCCTTCGACGCGCCGTTTACGCCCGAAAAAGTTTTGCTGAATCTGTATCGCGATGCGTCATAAAGGCAAAACGTTTGTTAATGCAAAATGCAGAGTGCAGAATGAAAGAAGAAATTTAATTTTAAATCTTGAATCTTAAATCCCAATATTTTGCCTTTTGCATTTTGCATTCTGCATTTATAAACGTTTTCTTTTCAGATGAAAAAGGAACTGGAAATCTGGCGATTCATCTATGCGCGTTTAAAGCGAAACGAAAACGTGATGCTGATGGTCGTCGCCGAAAGCGCGGGCAGCAGTCCCGGGCGAAACGGCTTTAAAATGGCGATTGCCGGAGATGAAATGTGCGGCAGCATCGGCGGCGGCGTGATGGAAGTTAACTTAGTCGAACTCGCCGGAAAGCTTTCGAAAGACAAAAGGCAAAAGGCAGAAAGCAAAATTAAAACGAACAATTCTAATGATTCCGCAGTCCTGAACCAGTCCGCAATCGTCGAACAGGTTCATCGAAAAAACGCGCAAAATTCGAGCGGAATGATTTGTTCCGGCAGGCAGACGGTTATTTTTTTCGCGCTGAACCGGCAGCAGCATCTGAAAACCGTTAAGGCAATCGTCGGCGCGCTGAAAAATCGGCAATCGAAAATCTTACGGATTTCAAATTCCGAATTTGAAATCGCGGAAAGCGGCGCGGGCGATTTTGATTTCAGATTCGAGCAAAAAGCAGAAAGCGAATTTTTGTTTGAAGAAAAGCTCGGTTTTAAAAATCGTCTTTTCATCGTCGGCGGCGGTCATTGCGCGCTCGCGCTGTCGGAGATTGCGGCGAAAATGGATTTTCACATCGCGCTTTTCGACGACCGACCTTTTTTAAACACGCTGGCTACAAACAAATTCGTGCACGAGAAAAAAATTATCGAGTCTTACGAGCGAATCGGCGAGTTTATTCCTTCGGGCGCGGCAGACGTTTACGTCGTCGTGATGACGCTCGGCTACAAATCGGACGCGGTGGTGATTCGGCGGCTTTTCGACAGGGATTTCAAATATTTCGGCGTGCTCGGCAGCCGCGCGAAAATGGCGACGCTGCTCAAAAATCTGCGCCGGGAAGGATTTTCAGAGGAAAAATTAGACCGGATTTGCACGCCCGTCGGCTTGCCGATTAACAGCCGGACGCCGGAAG
>DATHBC010000041.1:0-4909 GCA_035296345.1 Pyrinomonadaceae bacterium
GAAAACGGCTGCACGGCGCGGAAGCCGAAGATGCGGTGCATCGCGTCGAGAATCTGGCGGCGATTTGTGATGAAATAGAAACCGTCCACATTTCGTTTTCGGGAACGCTCGCCCCGATGGCGGAATTGGAGATGATTTTGCGCGATCAATTAAATGATACGGCTACCGTTTTGACGACCGTTTACCCACATCTTGATTTCACTTTGATTGACATTCTGCCGCCCGACGCGTCGAAAGGCGTCGGGCTGGAAAAATTAACCGTTATCGAAAATCTGACGCCGGAAAACGTGATGGTCTGCGGCGATAATTTCAACGATTTGCAGATGCTCGAATTTGCCGGAACGCCCGTCGTGATGGGCAACGCTTCGCCCGAGCTTCTGGAAAACGAGAAATACCACCAGACTTTATCAAACGACGAAAACGGCGTCGCGGCGGCAATCGAGCGATTTATTCTCAGCGAAAATTAGCTTAATTTTTATCTGCGCTCTTTTTTTGATAATCTTTAATTTTATATTTCTCAAGGAGATTTTTAATGGCAAACAGAATTGCGGTTATCGAAACGAATAAAGGCACGATTAAATTTGAATTACTGGAACAGGACGCGCCGAAAACGACCGAAAATTTTCGCCTGCTGGCTGAAAAAGGTTATTACGACGGCGTGATTTTTCACCGCGTCATCCCGAATTTTATGATTCAGGGCGGCGACCCTTTGGGCGAAGGCTACGGCGGCGAATCGGCTTGGGGCGGTAAATTCAACGACGAAATCAACCGCACGTCGCCGCTTTACGCCGGCGCGTATCACAAAGGAACGGTGGCGATGGCGAATTCGGGACCGAACACGAACGGCTCGCAGTTTTTCATCATGCACATCGATTATCCGCTGCCGCCGAGCTACACGAAATTCGGTCGCGTTATCGAAGGACAGGACGTCATCGACGCCATTGCCGATGTTCAAACCAACCAGAACGACAAACCGCTCCAGCCGGTCGTGATGAACAAAGTCACGATTGAAGAACAAAGCTAAAAAGTGAAAGAGTGAAAAAGTGGAAAAGTGAAAAAGTCTGTGTCGGTTTCCGTCAACCAAACTTTTTCACCTTTTCACTCTTTAGCTTTTTCACTCTTTCACTTTTTCACTCTTTCACTTTATGAGAGCGGTTTTACAGAGAGTTTCGCGCGCGCGGGTGACGGTCGAGGGCGAGAGCGTCGGCGAAATCGGCAAAGGAATTCTGGTCTTGCTCGGCGTTGCTCGCTCGGACGCGGAAAAGGAAGCCGTCTATCTGGTCGAAAAAACGCTGAACCTGCGCATTTTCGAAGACGCCGAAGACAAAATGAATCTCTCGCTGCTCGATATAAAGGGCGAGCTTCTGGTCGTCTCGCAGTTCACGCTCTACGGCGACGCGCGCAAGGGCAGGCGACCTTCTTTTATCGAAGCCGCCGCGCCCGCCGAAGCAAACCGGCTTTATGAATTTTTCGTCGCCGAAGCGCGAAAGCAAATCGCGAAAGTCGAAACCGGAAAATTTCAGGCGATGATGGACGTCGAATCGGTCAACGACGGTCCGGTGACGATTCTGCTCGACAGCGCGAAGCTTTTTTAAAACAGTCAAGAGTCAAGAGTCGGGAGTCGAAAGAAAAGACTTTTTGCTCTCGACTCTCGACTCTCGACTCTCGACTAATCAAACCTATGAAAACTTTAAAATTTCTTTTATTGTTAACGCTTTTTTTATCAATTTTCGCCTGCCACCGAAATCAAACGGCGGGCAATAAATCCGGCGGCAGTAAAAACGCCGCCGTTAAAAAAGGCGTCGCGCCTGTCGCCGACCCGGAAGTCGCCGTCATCGAGATGGAAAACGCCGGAGCGTTCGGCAAAATCACGATTGAGCTTTATTCGAACATCGCGCCCGAAGCCGTCCGGCGTTTTAAGGAACTGGCGCGCGAAGGCTTTTACAACGGCACGACTTTTCATCGCGTCAACGCTTCGGTTATACAGGGCGGCGACCCTTTATCAAAAGATAACAACCCGGATAACGACGGCACGGGAAGCTCGGCTAAACCGAACGTGAAAGCCGAATTTTCCGATATTCCGTACGACACCGGCATTCTCGGCGCGGCGCGCTCGCAGGATGTCGATTCGGCAAACTCGCAGTTTTTTATCACTCTGAAACGCGAGCCGGGCTTTGACAATAATTACACGGTTTTCGGCAAAGTCACCGACGGAATGAACAACGTCAAAACCATCGCCGGCGTCCCGCGCAAAGGCGAGCGCCCGCTCGAAGACGTAAAAATAAAATCCGTGACGATTCAGCCGAAACAGTAATTTTAATAAAAGTGATTTTGTCGCGATTGTTAAGCTGTTTCTGAGGAAAGCGACTTTTGGAAGAGTTGAAAAATGAGTACGCCCGGCAAGATTTGAACTTGCGACTCCCTGCTCCGGAGGCAGGTACTCTATCCACTGAGCTACGGGCGCAACGAAAAAATTATGGCATAAACCGGGGCGAGGCACAACCGTTTAAAACTAACTCTGCCGAAAGTTAGTTTTTAGTTTCGACCGAACTTTCCGATGCTGAAAATCACCAGCCGCGATAATCAGAAGATAAAATTTGCGCGTCAGGTGCGCGACGGGCGCGAGCCGGATTTCGTTTTTGTCGAAGGCGCGCGGCTGGCGGAAGAAGTTTTGCGGGCGGATTTGCCGATTCGGGAAATTCTCTTCACGGAAGATTTCGCCGGAACCGGGCGCGGGCGCGGTTTTTTAAATGCGGTCGCGGCGAAAAGCGAGAGCCTCGCGGAAGTCGCCGGGAAAATTTTCGATTCGATTGCCGACACGAAAACTTCGCAGGGCGTTATCGTCATCTGCGCAAAACCTTTGACGGGCGAGGCTGTCGTCAGCGCCAATCTGCTCAGGGGAAATCTGCAATTTCCGCTCGTCGTTCTGCTTCACGAAATCAACAATCCGAATAACCTCGGCGCAATCCTCAGAACGGCTGAAGCGGTCGACGCGTCGGGCGTGATTTTAACGAAAAATTCGGCTGACGTTTTTTCGCCGAAAGCGATTCGCGGCGCGATGGGCGCGAGCCTGCGTCTGCCTTTGTGGACAAACGCCGGTTTTGCGGAAGTGCTTGAATGGTCGCGCGGGAAAAATCTGAAATCGGTCTGCGCCGACATCAGCGCCGAAAAATCTTACACCGAAATTGACTGGAACGCTCCGCGACTCGTGGTTTTCGGCTCGGAAGCGCACGGCTTGAGCGCCGCCGAGCGCGCCCGAATCGAAGAAAGCCTGCTGATTCCGATGGCAAACGGCGTCGAAAGCCTGAACATCGCGGTCGCCTGCGGAATCGTTTTATACGAAGCGCGAAGATAGTGAAAAGTGAAAAACGAATAGTGAAAAGTGTTTAATAAATTCTTTCACACTTTTCACTTTTCGCTATTAGTTTTTCACTTACTGAGTGTTCGCCGTGTTTGCCGGAGGATTTTGCGGCGAATTTATTAATCTTTTCTGATTCAGAAATTCGTTGCGCGCGATGTTGTTTTCGACGATTGACAAGCCGATGGCGATTTCGTTTTCCAGCGTTTTGCGATTGATTTCCTTGACCTCGGAAAGCTGGCTTCTCGCTCTGGTAAAAGCATCTTTCGCCTTAATGTAGTCGCCCGTGACGAAATAAGCGCGCCCTAAAAGATACAAATCTTCCGCGCCCTGCGCATTTGCCGCGACGGCTGCAATAAACTGTTCGGGATTTCGGTCGACATTTCGCCGGCTGTCTTCGAAAGAAGAATATTCGATGTTCGGCGTCTTCATTTCGGTTATTCTCGGCGGCTCCTGCGCGGGCTGCGCCAGCGGCTGCGCCCTCAGGAAATAAGATAAAGCCGCGCCGACAATGCCGCCCAAAATCAATAAAAGAAACGCGGTCAGGAATTTCGAGAGAAAACTGCCGCCTTTGTCTTTATCAATCGTGTAAGTTTTTTCGTCTCTGACGGCAGCATCGGCGGTGACAGGTGTGGCGGTCTCCTGCTGCTGCGGCTGGAAATCTACCGTTTCAGCCGTCTTTACATCAGCCGCTGTCGAAGATAGGGTTTCGGCGGCGAAATTCTGTTCGGTTCCATCCAAACCGCGCGCTGAGTTTTTGTTTTCGGCGGGCATTTGCAGATTTTGCGTCGGAATTTCGTAATCGTCGTTATCATCGTCGTTTGTGACGATGACCGCGCCGTGCGCAGCGGCGCGACGCGGCGCGGCGACCGTGTTTTCCTCGAAATCGTGCGGCTTTCCGTTGGTCACCTCGCTGGTGACTTTGACGATGACGGCGGTCAGATTATCTTCCGCGCCGCGACTGTAGCAGATTTCCTTCATCCGCGCGCAGATTTCCGCCGGAATCGGCATCGAGACGAGAAGGTCTCGGATTTCGTGGTCTTCGATATGGCGCGTGATGCCGTGCGAGCAGAGCAGAAACGTCGTGTTCGGGTCAATCATAATCGTTTTCATATCGACCTCGACCTGATGTTCTGCGCCGAGCGCGCGCGAGATGACGTTGCGGCTCGGATGATTGGCGGCTTGCGCAGGCGTCATCCGACCGGCGCGCACTTCTTCTTCGACGACCGAATGGTCCTGCGTTTCGCGGAAAAGCTGCCCGCGCGAATCGAGCCGGTAAAGACGCGAATCGCCGACGTGACCGATGGTGGCGATATTTCCCGTCACCTGCAGCGCGACGATGGTCGTCGCCATCGTGGAAAGCTGCGCCAGATCGTGCGACATCTGAAAAATCGCGCCGTTGGCGTGCTCGATGGCGCGTTTCATCAATTCCTCGACGTCGCCGCCGTCCTTCAGATTAGTGAAAGCTTCGCCCAGGATTTCGACCGCCATCTGCGATGCGACGTCGCCCGCCTGCGCGCCGCCGACGCCGTCGTCGCCGACCTCGATCAC
>DATHBC010000042.1:0-4516 GCA_035296345.1 Pyrinomonadaceae bacterium
GCACGACGACCGGCAACATTCTCAACCAGAATCCTCAATTACTGCCGCTCAGAAATTACGGAGGTCCGACTCCGACGCACGCCCTTCACCCGACGAGTCCGGCAATTGATAAAGGTAATAGTTTTGGCGTAAACACCGACCAGCGCGGGCTGGTTCGTCCGGTCGATGACCCGACCGTTCCGAACGCGCCGGGCGGCAGCGGCGCGGACATCGGCGCGTTTGAGCGACAGGCGGTTGATTTTATACCCAGAACATTATTCGACTATGACGGCGACGGTCGAGCGGATTTGTCGGTGTTTCGCCCATCGGCAGGAAGCTGGTATTTGTCTCGCAGCTCGGACAATGCTTTTATCGCCGTCCAGTTTGGTGCTGCCGGAGATTTAATCGCCCCCGCTGATTTCGACGGCGACGGTAAAACCGATATCAGCGTGTTTCGACCTGCGGACGGCGGCTGGTATCGCTTGAACAGTTCCGACAACACTTTTACAGCTCTGCAATTCGGCGCCAACGGAGATTTGCCCGTGCCGGGAGATTTCGATGGAGATTTAAAAGCCGATATTTGTGTTTATCGTCCGTCAGCCGGTTCGTGGTATCGCCTCAATAGTTCGAATCAGCAATTCATCGCCGCGCAGTTCGGTATTGCGGAAGATAAACCTTTGGTCGGAGATTTCGACGGCGACGGCAAATCGGATTTAGCAGTTTTCCGACCATCGAACGGTACGTGGTATCGAATCAATAGCGCGACTGATACTTTCTCTCCGAATCAATTCGGAGCCGCCGGAGATTTACCTGTCGCCGCAGATTACGACGGCGATGGAAAGACAGACTTGGCGGTCTATCGCCCATCAATTGGAGATTGGTATATTGTCAACAGCAGCAATTCATCTTTCACCGGCTTACATTTCGGAGTGACGGAAGACAAACCCGCCCCGGCAGATTTCGACGGCGACGGCAAAGCCGACCTTGTGGTTTTCAGACCGTCATCAGGCACCTGGTACTTGCTCAGAACAACCGCAGGCTTTACCGGCGTGCAGTTCGGCGCAAATGGAGACATTCCGACTCCGAATGCTTTTGTCAGATAAATCTACTTTTACTGATTAATAAAAAGGCTTCTCTCTATTTTGAAGGAAGCCTTTTTATTTGTAGTTTTAGTATGTCACGAAAACGCCCCTTTTTGACCCGTAATAAAGCATTTCCGAAAACGTCACTTTTTGGCACGGTTAAAATACCTGTTTTTTAAGCGTCTCATAGCCCGGCGTTTTTGAGACATCTGAGATTTCATCTAAACGTCAATATCGATGAGTTCTTTACCTGTTGATTTTGAAACCCACTTCCACTTCAATATCCAGCCGCCTTTTTCGATTTTTGTGACTTTATTGAGAAGTTCTCTGAATGTCGGATTTGAAAAATTCATTTCTTCATCTATCGTTCTGCCGTATTGAGCTTTTATAACAAAGTCAAGTCCTGTTCTCACACCGGAAAATTGAATAAATATCGCGTGAAGGAAACTATCGGAAAAAACTTCTCACCGAAGAACAACGACTCAGGATGCATAAACAATCATCCATTACAAAATAACAACTATCAGGGACAAAAGCGTTGCTAGTCTGACGCAAACAATTAGAATCCTTATTTGCTCATATGACTGATTTTGAATTTTGGTCACAACAGATTATCATGTGAGACGTTGTTATACGCCAGGACATAAAAGATTTGATACTGGACGCTGCCGACCGGCTTTTAAATCAATTCGGTTATAAGAAAATGACGACGGACAATCTTGCTCAAAAGATTGGAATCACTATTTGAAAAACCTTTCAAAGTTATTAAAGAACAAAATGGAGAATCGAGAAATGAAACGCAAATTATTAACCGCAATTATCGCCGTCACGGTTTTCGCTTTCGCTTTGCCGATATTTGCGCAAACCGGCATTCCGGTCGGTTCCATGAGCCACTGCGATGCGCAAATGCAAACATTCCGAACCAATTATGAGATGCCCGGCGCGACATTCGCCATTACCAAAAACGGCAAGCTAATTTACATGCGCGCCTTTGGAACCGCTAATCAAGCCGGAACCGAGCCTACACAGCCCTATCATATGTTTCGCATCGCCAGCGTTTCCAAACCGATTACTTCTATTGCCATCATGAAGTTGATCGAAAACGGGCAGTTGAGCTTGAGCGATAAGCCTTTCGGTCCCGGCGGAATTCTTAATGCGGATCCTTATTTCGCCAATGCGAACGTCACCGACACGCGCGTTTATAACATAACGATTCAACATTTGCTGGAGCACACCGCTGGCTGGAACCGGGATTTGCCGATGCCGCCGGGTCCGGTGTCGCCTTATCCCTGGAGCTATCCACACAGCGATCCGATTGCATTTCCGCTTCACGTTACTCAAACTTTGGGAGAGGCAAATCCGGTGACGGAACGCGCCATGATTAAATTTTTAATTCAGAAAGGGTTGGATTTTACTCCGGGCACTGCTCAAAACTATTCAAATGTCGGTTACCTGGTTCTCGGCGAAGTAATCGAAAAGAAAACCGGATTGACTTACGAGAATTACGTCAAACAAAACATCTTTGCGCCGCTCGGCATTCACGATATTCGTTTGGGCAAAAACCTGCTTGAGGATAAGCAGGAACGCGAAGGCGAATACCACAACCCTTTTACGACGCTTTCAGCTTATGGAACGGGACAATTCGTTCCCTGGCAATACGGCGGTTGGAGTATCGAAGCAATGGATGCCCACGGCGGCTGGATTGCGACTTCGCGCGACCTGGTCAGGCTCTTAACGGCGGTCGACGGTTTTCCGACTCGTCACGATATTCTTTCTCCGAGCACTATTCAAACCATGATCACCCCGTCTGTAACCAATCCCGGCTATGCCAAGGGCTGGATTGTAAATTCTGTAGGCACCTGGCGGCACGGCGGCTCGCTTGACGGCGCATCCAGTGAAATTGTCAGGACCAGCGGTCAATACACCTGGGCGGTAATCTTAAACAAACGCACGGGAGCTCCCGGTTTTATGAATGCTATACATAATCTTGGTTGGAATTGCATAAATTCCACCACTACATTCCCGACGCACGATCTTTTCGACGTTCCGACGCAAAATGCTTCGGCGATGAATTTCTCCGATATTACGAGCAATTCAATGACCGTTAACTGGACAAACGGTAACGGCGACGGGCGCGTGCTGATTATGCGGGCGGGCGGCGCGCCGAATAAATTTCCTCTGGACGGCACCGAATACGCAGCCGGTCCGCCAGTGGATTTAGGTGACGGGAACTTTGTCGTTTACAGCGGTACGGGGAACAGCGCGACTGTCGGCAATTTGAACGGCAATACAAACTATCAGTTTCGCCTGTATGAGTATAAAAAGAATGTTAATACAGGAAATTATGCGCTTTACCAATTAGCCAATCCCGCCGGCGGCTCACAAAACACGCCCGGAACAACATCTCAAACAAGACCTCGCTTCGACTTTGACGGTGATGGAAAAACCGACGTTTCTGTTTTCCGCCCGTCTGCCGGCGTGTGGTATCTGCAAAATTCGACCAGCGGCTTTAATGCCGTGCAGTTCGGCATTTCTACAGACAAACTGGCTCCCGCCGACTTCGACGGCGACGGCAAAACCGATACAGCGGTTTTCCGCGATGGAGTTTGGTATTTGCTGCGCTCAACCGAAGGATTTACCGGCATTCAATTTGGAGCCGCCGGCGATTTGCCGCGCCCGGCTGATTTTGACGGCGACGGCAAAGCAGACCTCTGCGTTTTCCGACCTTCCGACGGGGTTTGGTATCGCGTGAACAGTTCCAATAATCAATTTGTGGCTGTGCAATTCGGAACGAACGGCGATATTCCTTATCCTGCTGATTTTGACGGTGATAACAAAGCGGACATCAACGTTTATAGACGCTCGGCAGGAAGTTGGTATCGGCTTAACAGCAGTAACGGTGAGTTTGTCGGGGCGCAGTTCGGCAATGCCGAAGATTTTCCCGCTCCCGCTGATTATGACGGCGACGGCAAAGCGGACATATCCGTTTTCCGCCAGTCGACAGGCAGCTGGTATCGTTTAAACAGCTCTAATGGTGCGTTTATCGGAGCGCAATTTGGAGCAAGCAGCGATTTACCGATTGCGGGCGATTATGACGGCGACGGCAAAACCGATATTGCGGTCTGGCGAGCTTCTGATGGCGTGTTTTACATTCAGAGAAGTCAGGCAGGGTTTGCGGCGCTTCAATTCGGTGCCGACGGTGATAAACCGGTAGCATCGGCTTTCGTTCACTAGGTTATATAACCCGCTTCGGTTTTAATTATGTAGTAAAACCAAATTTGAGTGCAGCGAAATTTGTAGCAGCCCTCTGCATAGATGGAGTTCCCATTCTGCCAATTGGCTCTTCTGAAACCGCTTTCGCCCGTTACGCATCGGTGCCGCCGGTGAATCGCTCCATCATTGCATTAGCAATATATCAAGGGGCGACGGCGTAAATGCGGACATTCTGCCGGGCG